>JAMWCA010000061.1 GCA_023819545.1 Candidatus Omnitrophota bacterium | reverse complement strand
TTTTGATTGAAAGAATAATAGTCGGAAATTTTTTTACAAATTGTTATATTATTGGTTCAAAAGAAGAAAATCTATGTGCAATTGTTGACCCTGGAGATGAAGGAGAGAAAATAAATAGATTGATTGACAAGTTAAAACTAAAACCCTTATTTATAATAAATACTCATGGACATTTTGACCATATTGGAGCAAACGATTTTTTTAATCTTCCTATATATATTCATAAAGACGATTTTGAATTTTTAAAGAACCCAGAAAAAAATTTATCTTTTTTCTTTTCAATGCAATATATATGTAAAAATCATGTTTTTTTAATAGAGGAAAAAGATATAATAAAAATAGGAAAAATAAAAATTGAGATTATCCATACGCCTGGACACACTCCTGGAAGCATCTGTCTTAAAGTTGACAATATTCTTTTTACAGGAGATACAATTTTTGCTGATGGTATAGGCAGAACTGATTTCCCAGATGGTGATGAAGTAATTTTAATAAAATCCATAAAAGAAAAATTAATTACTTTACCAGACCAAACTTTCATTTTTCCCGGCCATGGAGAACTATCTAATTTAAAATCTTTTAAAAATTGGTTTTATAAATTCAATTTTTTATAGAATTCAATATATTTAGAAAATTCTCCAACTTCAAGCAAATTGTGTGAATCAGAACCAAAAACAATTTCAATTCCTTCTTCAATGCAGATTTTGAAAAAATCTATTTCAGGATTATAATGATGAAAATTAACCTCTGCTTTAACATCTCCTTGTTTTAAAATTTTTACTACATCTTTATAAAGAGATTTTGAGTTTTCAATATTTTTTCTATAAAAAAATCTAAATGGATGGGCAAGGATATCTATTTTATTTTCAACAAGTTTCTCAATTACCCATAAAAAATATTTTTCCATCTGATTTTGACTTTGACACCATTCATCCGGTAAATAATGAACTGAACCAACTAAAATTTCAAAATAATTTCTATCATCTTGAATTAATGTAAGATTGCCATTTTTATCAACTTCAACTTCAAGTCCAATCCCTGCTATGTCTGAATTAAGAGATTTAAATTTTTCAACATATTGATTAATTCTATCTTTTTTATTTTCTCGTTGCTCTCTTAAAATTTCTGGATTTTTAAAAAACTTATAACTCCAATAATCATCTGGTGATAAATATAATTGACCTGCGTGTTCTGTAAAATAAACTTTTTTGATATTAAAAATCTTACATCTTTTAATAACTTGTTCCATTGTAACATCTTCAGCACAATATCCGAACTCAGTATGACAGTGATAATCAATAATATCCACACTATTTTTCAATTTGTCCTCTTTTACTTTTATTTCACTTCCTATTTCAAAAATAAAATATTTAAATGGCTCTTCACAAATAGCAGGAATAGTGAAATAATAAATTCCATCTTGATTTACTAAGTTCAACCCTTTATGATAATGTCCACTTATTGAAAGAAAGACATTATTTTCTTTATAAAAACTATGTATTTTTTCTGATTCAAGTATATTAAAAGGGTAATCACTTTCTATTTTTGGAAAGACAAGATTATGCTGAATAACAATAATTTTTTTCCCTGAGTTTTCTTTAATAATTTTTTCAAAATTTTCTATTTCCTGATAATCTCTTTTGCATATTTCTCCTTCTAAATAATTATCATAAAATACATATAAAAGGAAATCTCCGAGAACACAAAATTTATATTGTCCAAAAAAATTTTTAAATCTTTCTGGTTCTAAATCGTGATTCCCAGGAGCAATAAGTATTTTTTTATCATCTAAACTTTCAAGAAAATTTTTTATCTCAAGATAATCTTCTTGTGCAGTATGACTTAAACTATCATCAATTATATCACCACTTATTATTATTACATCTATTTTCTCATCCTTTATTCTTCTTATGACTCTCTTTAAAAATTCAAAACCAAATTTTGTATTTCTTTCAGGAATTTTAGAAATGCCTTCACTTTTATAATGTATGTCACTTAAAAGAAGAATTTTCATTTTTTAATGTTTAAAATGTCTTGTTCCAGTAAATACCATTGAAATACCAAGTTCATTACATTTTTTAATTATTTCTTTATCTGCATTTGAACCACCAGGTTGAATTATTGCACTTACTCCTGCTTTACTTGCAACTTCTATACTATCAGAGAAAGGGAAAAAAGCATCAGAAGCAAGAACAACAGGTTTTGGTATTTCTTTAAAATTATCTTTCATTTTCATAACTGCAATTCTCGTTGAATCATATCTTGACATTTGTCCTGTCCCAATCCCTAATATTTGATCTTTTGTAGAAATTACAATTCCATTAGATTTTATAAATTTACAAACTTTCCATCCAAATTTAAGTGCTTCAATTTCATCTTGATTAGGTTTTTTCTCAGTAACAACTTCAAATTTTTCATAATCAATATCATCTGGTGTCTGAACTAAAAATCCATCTGAAAGAGTTTTAAAATCATAATCATATTTTATTTTTTTAAAACATTTTATAACTCTTAAATTCTGTCTTTCCTTAAATATTTCAAGAGCAGTATTTTCATAATCAGGAGCAACAACTATCTCATAAAATCTTTTTATTAATATTTCAGCAAGTTGTTTATCAACCTTACTATTAAACCCAACAATTCCACCAAATGCACTTAAAGGGTCACATTCAAGTGCTTTTTCATATGCTTCAATTAGGTCTTTTCCAGAAGCAACTCCACAGGGATTTGTATGTTTTATTATTACACAGGATGGTTTTTCAAACTGCCAGACAAGATTATATGCACTTTCTAAATCAAGAAGATTGTTAAATGAAAGTTCTTTGCCTTGGAAAATTTCTCTTTTAAATTCTTTATCAATAAATCTATACCATGCACCTTTTTGATGCGGATTTTCTCCATATCTTAAATCGCAAACCTTTATAAGATGGATATTGATTTCTGATGGTAAAATTTCTTTTTCAATCTTTCCTGAAAAATAAGTAAAAATTATATGGTCATATCTTGAAGTCAATTTAAAAACTTCTTTTGCACATTTAAAAGAAAATTCCTCTGTTATAGAGCCATTATTATCTTCAATCTCTTTAATAAATTCATCATACATCTCAGGTTTTACAAGAACACAAACATATTTATAATTTTTTGCACCTGCTCTTATTATTGTTGGTCCACCTATATCTATATTCTCAATTATTTCTTCATCACTTTTTCCACTTTTTAACGTTTTTTCAAAAGGATAAAGATTACAGACAATAAGTTGAATTGGAGGGATATTATGCTGGTTTATCTGTTTTAAATGTTCGGGATTGTCTTTTATTGATAAAATTCCACCATAAATTTTTGGATGTAGTGTTTTTACTCTACCATCAAGTATTTCAGGAAAACCAGTAAATTGACTGACTTCAATAACATCTATTTTATTTTCTTTAAGTATTTTTGCTGTCCCTCCTGTTGATATTATTTCTACATTATATTTCTTTAAAACTTTAGCAAGTTCAATTATTCCTGTTTTATCAGATACACTTAATATTGCTCTTTCTATTTTTATCATATCCCTCCTCCATTTTTTAATATAATCCTTCCTGATTTTCTAAAATTTTCTGTATTTTTTTAAAATCCACTTTATCAACATTTATATTTATCAGGAGCAATACAATACTCATTTGTTTTACATTCTTTAATACAAAGATGAACATTTTTTGTTCTACCAAGTGGACAGTGAATATCTATCCAATATGTTCCTCTTGCAATACTATCTTCTGTTCTATTTCCTTTTAAAATATCTTGTTCAGTTAATGTATAAAGTCCTTTTATCTGTCTTGTTTCTCTTATTCCTATATTTGCTGGTAAACAAGAAATATATGAGTTTTCAAATCCAGGAACATTTTCCTTTAGAACTCTCCAATATTTGTATATCTGATCCCTTAAAAATATTTCACCTTTTATTAAATCAAAAACATTAGTCCCATCTCCTGAAAATCTCATTACATTAAATGACCTTTCTCCTTTTCTTATTGAACTTCCTTTCCCTCCTAAACCTGCGTTGTAAATAATAAGTTCTCCTTTTTCCCTTAACTCCTGTAAAAGATTTTGAGCATTTTTTATCACTTCTTCTGTCAATTTATCCTCGTCTATTCCTGCAATTTTAAACATACTGCCCATTGATTGTGTCTTACCATCAAAAAATCTCCCTTTTGTATATTCAAATTTAGAAAACCAAGTTTAGCACATACCCATGAAGCAGCCATTCCAGAAGGACCTCCACCAATTACAATAACATCTCTCTCCATTTTTTCTCCCTTTTTACTTTTAAATCTGAATTTCTTAAAATGATATAATTTATATTGAAAATGGTCAACATATTTAGGAAAGTAGAAAATTTTGTCAAAAAGAAAAGATTGATAGAAAAAAATGATAAAATTTTGCTTGCAGTTTCTGGTGGCCCAGATTCTGTATTCCTTTTTTCCTTTTTTTCTTATCTTTCAAAGAAAGAAAATTTAGACATAAAAGTAGCATATATACATCACCATTTAAGAAAAGAAGCAGACAGAGAAGTTGAATTTGTGAAAAAAATCACAAATAATTCGGGTATTGAATTTTATAAAGAGGATATTGAAATAAAAGAGAAAAAGAATATTGAAAAAAATTTAAGGGAACAAAGGTATAAAAAACTATTTGAAATAGCAGAAAAAACTGGATGTAACAAAATAGCAACAGGACATACTCTTGACGACCATATAGAGACAATTTTTATAAATTTATTAAGAGGTTCAGGGCTTTCTGGTCTTTGTGGTATCTGGCCAATAAGTAAAGTTTTTCAAGAATCAAGTATTTTTGTTATAAGACCCCTTCTTTGTTTAGAAAAAAAAGAAATAATTGAATATCTGAAAAAAAATAAAATAGAATATATGATTGATAGTTCAAACCTATCAACAGATTTTTTTAGAAACAAGATAAGATATGAAGTTATTCCCTTTTTGCTCAAATATAAACCATCTTTAAAAAAAATACTTTTCAGGATGACAGAAATTTTGCAGAAAGAGGAAGAATTTTTAAAGGAATATACAAGTCAAACTTTGAAAGAGATAATATTAAAAGAAGATACCCAAAATATTATAATTAATCCTGAAAAATTTGATATTCTTCCAGAGGCAATTAAAAGAAGGATTGCTGGCTATATTTACAGAAAAGTTAAAAAAACGCATTATATAAAGTTTAGTGAAATTGAAAAAATTTTAAAGATTATAGAAAAAGGTAAAAATGTTTTTGATGTTGAAAAAACTGAAAAAATTGATAAAGTTAGAAAATTAAAAAGTTTTGAATTTAAATTAAAAATCCCTGGCGAAACGAATATTTTTAATTTTAAAATCAAAACAGATTTTATTCCTTTCTCAGAGCAAATTTTTAAAAACCAAGATAGATTTATAGGGTATTTTGATTTCTCTAAAATTGAAGGGGATATTATAGTTAGAAATAGAAAAACAGGAGATAAATTTATACCACTTGGATTTAAACAAAAAAAAAGATTATCAAGGTTTATGATTGATAAAAAAATCCCAAAAGAAGAAAGAGAGAGAATTTTAATTTTTGAAAATAATGGTAAAATAATCTGGGTATGCGGATATGAAATTTCTGAACTATTTAAAGTTGAAAAAAATACTGCCAAAATCCTTAAAATTGAGGTTAAAAAATTAAATGGAAAAAATTTTAAATAATTTTTATCTTCCAAAAGAATTGAGGGAAAAAAGATTGAGTAAGATTGTAGAGTTAAATTCAAATTATAGTAAAGAGGAAAGTATTGAAATTGTTTATTATTTAAAATCTGAGGGAGATATTGTAGAGGTTGCGAAAAAACTTGCAATTGATGAAACAACAGGAAAATGGATAGGAAAAGGCAAACCAACCAAATTATTTAAAAAGTGTGTTGCTGATGTTGATAAAATTTATATTTTTGATAAAGGAGAGGGTATTGTTTTTATAAGAACTCCAATTATTAATCTATCAGAGGAGAAAGATTTTCTTTATCAGATTTTAATGCTTGCCTGTGGCGGTCCTGTTCTTGAATTTGTTTATTATTCAAAAGTTTCTTTAATTGATATAAATTTACCAGAAAAAATATTAAAAAAATTTAGAGGACCGAGATTTGGGATTGAAGGAATAAGAAAACTTACAGAAACTCCATTCCCTTATCCTATTGTTGGAACAATTATAAAACCATGTGCTGGTTTGACTGAAAAACAAGTTGCTGAAAAATGTTATCTTTCTGCAAAAGGTGGAGTAAAGTTTATCAAAGATGATGAAAAAATGCTTGGTCCATCATATTGTCAACCCAAGAAAAAGATTAAACTTGTAAGTGAAGCACTTAAGAAAGCATATGAAGAAACAGGTAATAAATGTATTTATGCACCTCACCTTGTTGAAAGAGCAGACAAAATTAAAGATACAGCAAAAAGATATATTGAATATGGAGCAACTGGTTTGATGGTAAATGCTGTTATTGGGCATAATTTTGAAGTTTTAAAAATTTTAAGAGAAGACCCTGATATAAATGTTCCTTTATATGCTCATAGTGGAGGCAGAAGTGCTTTATCAACAGGAGAAAGAAGAATAGAAGATGGTGTTATTGTAAAACTTATTCGTCTTTGTGGTGGTGACTTTTTTCAACATGGTGTCTTTGGTGTAAAAGATACTCATATTGCTTCACTTGACGAAAATTTATTAAATCATCTAATTTATGTTATGAGAAAAAAATTAAATGGAATAAAAGATACTATTCCTGTTGCTGCAGGTGGTTTAAGAATTGAAAATGTAAAATTAAATATTGAAAAACACTTTGACAAAAAATTAGGATACCATGTTGCTTTACTTGCTGGTTCATATCTTCTTGGACATAAGAAGGGACCTTATCAAGGGGCAAAAATTTTTATTGAAACATTGAAAGATATAATCAATTCAAATGAGGAAAAATGATTTTCTTAGAAAGTCAACATATGATTTTAAAGTTATATTTTTTTTATTTTCTTCTACAATTTTGGTTTATCTAAATTCTATTTTTAATCCATTTATCTGGGATGATCTTTCTTTAATACATGAGAATTTTTTTATAAGAAGTTTTAAATTCCTTCCTTTATTTTTTAAAACAGACATTTTTTTATCTACATCTAATTTTTATAGACCAATACAAACTCTTTCTTATTCTTTAATCTACAAATTATTCCGACTGAATCCAATTGGTTATCATCTACTTAATATTTTTCTTCATTCTGGTTGTGCTATTTTAATCTATTTATTAC
>JAMWCA010000060.1 GCA_023819545.1 Candidatus Omnitrophota bacterium | reverse complement strand
AAAGGGAATTTATAAAAGATTTTGATTCAAGCAGGTCAATAATTGAAGTTTTTTTAA
This sequence comes from Candidatus Omnitrophota bacterium, assembly GCA_023819545.1. Classification (GTDB taxonomy): domain Bacteria; phylum Ratteibacteria; class UBA8468; order B48-G9; family JAFGKM01; genus JAMWDI01. The sequence continues at coordinate 7,239 of JAMWCA010000060.1, read as the reverse complement.
AACATTTAAGTTTAGAAATTGAAAATTCGATTCTTCACGAAGATATAAATATTGCATCAATAACAGACCCACTGACAGAAGTTTATAATAGGAGATATTTTAACATCAGGTTAAAAGAAGAATTTGCAAAAGCCAAAAGAGAAGGATATCCATTCTCTATTATGATATCTGACCTTGACAATTTTAAGAAATATGTTGATAAATATGGACATCCAATGGGTGATATTATCTTAAAAGAAGTCGCCTTTCTACTAAAAAATTCTTTAAGGGAAACCGATATTATATGCAGATTTGGAGGAGATGAGTTTGCATATTTACTTCCGTTTTCATCAAGTAAAGATGCAAAAATTGTAGCAGAAAGAATCAAAAAAAATGTTCAAAATTATAAATTTTTATCTGGAAAAGTAAACGATGATGTTTACATAACTTTAAGCATTGGAATTGCCTGTTTCCCTGAGCATGCAAAATCAGAAGAAGAAATCTTGTCAAAAGCAGATAATGCTCTTTTTTTAGCAAAAAATTCTGGCAAAAATACAATAGTTATCTATGACGAAAAAGGAGGATAAATATGCCAAAAGAAATTGGTATTGTTATTTTGCTTATCTCACTTGTCTTTTTAATGTATGTATTAACATCAATTTTAATTCTAATAAAAAAGAAAAAAGGATTAATTGCATTATCTTTAACTCTAATATTTACATTCTTTGCCTGTTATTATCTATATTTAGTCATTTATTTAAAACCAATAACAAAAAAGTTTGAGAAATATAGTTCTATAGAGAAAGTAATAATAACACCAAAAATTGAAAAAGAGAAGGTAAAAAATAATAATCTTTTTCTTGTTTTAAATTTAAATGGGGATATCATAAAAGTTGCATTTGGTGATGAAGTTGAGATTAAAAAAAATGTATCATTTATAATTACTGATGTAGATGGTATTGAAAAAGAAAATCTCAAAGTAAATTTTATTGGATTTGTAGGGAATCCTAAATTTAATGATGGTCAGGATATAGGTTATAAAATTGATTACAAAAAAATTAAGAAAAACAAATCTCTTGATTCAAAAAATCAAAAATATGAAATAGAAATTAAAAAAGGAAATAAAAAAATTGGTTCTGTATATATAAAATTTGTTGATTAAAAAAATTTTATGAAAAAAAGTATTATTGTAAGTTTTGAAGGAATTGATGGTTGTGGAAAAACTACACTTGCAAAAAAATTTTACAATTATTTAAAATCTCAAAATTTATCAGTTGTTATTTTACATGAACCTGGTGGAACTTTGATAGGAGAAAAAATAAGAAAATTACTTCTTTCAAAAAATTTATATATTACAAAGTTCTGTGAACTTTTTTTATATTTGGCAAGCAGAGTTCAATTAGTAGAAGAGAAAATTAAAAAAAATTTAGAAGAGTATAAAATTATTATTTTAGATAGATATATTGACTCAACCTATGCTTACCAGGGATATGGAAGAGGTATACCTATAAATTTTATTGAAGAGATTCATAAAATTGTGATTGGAAAAAAACTTTTCCCTGATATTACATTTCTTATAGATGAAAAACCAGAAAATTTGATAGAAATATTAAAAAAAAAGGGGAAAGACAGAATAGAAAAAGAATCAATTGATTTTCAAAAAAAAGTCAGGAATGGATATCTTCAATTAGCGAAGAAAAATAAAAAAATAAAAGTTATAAAAAGACAAGGAGAAGAAGAAACATTTTCAGAAGTATTGAAGATATGGGAACAATTTTTAAATGAAAACAGAAGAAATAAAGAACTTATTGATAAAATTAAAGAGAAAAAATAGAATACAAAATTCTTACATAGTTTATGGAGGAGATACCAAATTAAGAAATGAAATTGCTTTGTTTTTAAGTGGAATTTTAAATTGTTCAGAAGATGTTTTTTGTGGAAAATGTGACAATTGTATAAGAATTAAAAGTAATATCCATCCTGATATTAAATGGATTATTCCTGAAAAAAATATTTTATCAATTGATGAAGTTAGAAATCTCAAAAATGATATATTTATTAAACCTTATTTTGGAAGATATAAAATTTATATTTTTCAAGTAGAATATTTAAAAGAAGAAGCATCAAGTGCTTTTTTGAAAGTTATTGAAGAACCACCTGAATATGGAATAATTATAATTTTATGTCCAAATATAAATTTTTTACTACCAACAATTACTTCAAGATGTTTTAAAATATATATTAATTATCAATTACCAGAATTAAATGAAGAGGGTATAAAAAATATAGATGAATTTTTAGAACTATTAAATTTTTTGAAAAATAAGGATTTTCTGAATTTCTTTAAAGCAGTTGATATAATTAATAAAAGAGATGAAAGAGAAAAAATTGAAAAGTGGTTTGAAGATGTATTGATTTTTATGAGAGAAAATTTTTTATTTTATAAAAATTTTCGTTCTGAATTTTTTATTAGTAAAAATTTCAAGCCATCTGAAATTTTTTCAAATATTGAACCAGAATTAATTGAAAAGACATGGGAGATAAAACAGAGAATAAAATATAACATAAACTTAAAACTCGCAATAGAAAATTTAATTTTTCAAACATATTTATTTTTGGAGAAAGGTGGCCGAAGTGGCGGAACCGAGCCCCTCGAGTAAACCCTAATTAACAAGTAAGGGTTCGCAAGGGGTGAGTTGGTGCGTGTAGAATATAGTATAATTGAGAAAGTAGAAGCAAATAAAACGAGTAGAAAACAAGAAAAATATAATCAGGAGCACAACTGTAAGAAATATAGAAATAAGTTAAAACTGAATGCGGCAGTAGAAACAAAGGATAAATGATAAGCCGAAGTGGCGGAAAGGCAGACGCGCCAGGTTCAGGACCTGGTGAGGATTAACCTCGTAGGGGTTCAAATCCCCTCTTCGGCATATTTTCAATTCCTTAGAAAAGAAATTAGCAATCTTCAAAATCAAATCCTTTCTTAATTATTTTTAATGTAACACTAACTACTTCAGGGTCATAAAATTTTCCACTCAGAATTTCTATTTCATTTAGTGCTTCTTTTAACGTTTTTTTCTCTTTATATGGTCTATGAAAAATCATTGATTCTAAAGAATCTGCAACGCTTATAATTTTAGCTTCAAGTAATATATCTTTTCCTTTTAATTTTTTTGGATATCCAGAACCATCTATTCTTTCATGGTGTTGTAAAATAATTTCTGTTATGTCCCATGGAAATTCAATATTTTTTACAATTTTTGCACCTAATTCAGGATGTTGTTTAATAAATTCCCATTCAATTTCTGTTAATTTTCCCGGTTTTGAAAGTATATCTGTTGGCACATAAATTTTTCCTATATCATGTAATAATCCTGCGATTTTTATACCTTCAATTAATCCACCTGTAAAACCCATCTCTTTAGCGACAATAACTGAAAGTTTAGCAACTCTCTTTTGATGATTACCTGTATAAGGGTCTTTTTGACTTATAACTTCAGATAATGTTATTACTGTTTGTTCAAGTAATTTTTTATTTTTCTCAATTGCTTTTTTAAGATTATCTGTGATAATTTTTCTATCAGTAATATCTCTAAATGAAATTAAAAATACTTCTTGTCCCATATAAATTATTTTCCTTCCTATACTTTCAATAAATAATCTCAACCCTCTATTATCTATAATTTCATGTTCAATAAAATAACTACTTTTGGCTTCATTAATTAATTTTAATTCTTTTTCAAATTTTTCTTTGTGAATTAAAAAATCAAAAAAACTTCTTCCTATTAGTTCATCACCTTTATCAAATCCTAAAATATTTGCTGCAATATTATTTGCAAAAATAAATTTTCCTTTTTTATCTAAAACTATTATGCCATCAAGAAGTGTTTCAGTTAAAACTTTATATCTCTCTGAAGATTCTTTAATACTCTGTATGTAAAGTTTTTCATTCGTTATATCATTTAAAAGGATAAACTTTAATATAAAATTTTTATAATTTATGCACTTAATATTAACCTTCACAAAAATTTCTGAACCATCTTTTTTTAAAAATTTTGACTCAAAATTTATATCAGTTTTTTTAGTTAAATTTTTTTCCCATATTTCCTTTTCTTCACATATAATTAAATCAAGAAAATTTTTCCCTACTATTTCATCTTTTTCGTAACCTAAAATTTCTGTAAATTTTTCATTACAAAAAATTATGTTTCCACCATCAACTATAGCGATTCCAGAATCATAAAATGATAAAATTAGATTGGAAAAAAATTTTTCTCTTTTTATTAATTTATTTATCTCTGTCTTTATCTTATCAATTTTTATGTTTCTTTTGTTAATTTTGTTCATTTTGTTAACATTTTAAATAAAAGTAGAAAATTGTCAAGTCAATTTGATTTGTTTTAAAGATTATGAATTATTCAGATATTCTTTAATATTAAAATTGCTAATATTTATACCCTTTATTTTATTTGGAGGGAGAAAATCCTGGGGAATTAAAACCTCAATTTTTTTATCTTTTATTTCTTTTATAATCCCTAACAATCTATCATTTAAAAATTCGTCTCTTAAACTACAAAGGTTCCCTTTTAAATCAATTCCTTCTATATTTGGAGATATAAAATTGGATAATGAAGTCATTTTAACTGAAATTTCTTTTAAATCAAGAAAAACTGATATCAAATTTCTAAAATATTGTAAAAACCTTGTTTTTCTATAAAGAAATCTTTCTTCCATAGATTTTAAAGGGATATTGCAAACTTTTATTTTTTTATATCTTATAGGTGAGTTATTTAGGTAGTTTTCAATTTCAGAAAGTTCCCTTTCTTTTTCAAGCAAAAAAACAAAATCTGGTTTTAAAATCTCAATCTTGTGAATTTTTAAAGAAATAGCCAGTTTGCCAACTATATAACCAGTTGTATCTATCAAAATTTTAGAATCTCCTTTTTCTAAAATTTGGTTTATTTTTGCAATTCCAGTTAAAAATTCAACAACTGCAAAAGAAGGAGAAACTGCTCCAACAAAATAAAATTTATCAGGTTCTAAATAAAAATCGTTAATTTTTTGTTTTAATTTTGCATATCCAACAGTTGTTGGTGGACCTATATGGGATTGTCCAATGTCACAGTCAAAAATTATAACATCTTCACCTATCTCAATTAAATTGTTAGCAATTCCTTTTATTAATGTTGTTTTTCCTGTATCGCTTGCACCTATAAAAATGATTTTTTTTATTTCCTTTGATTTAAAAATTTCAAACTCTTCTTTTTCTAAAAATTCATACTTTTCCACTTTAACACAAGATATCCAATTATTTTATAAATTAATTTGGAACAAATTAACGAAGTTGAAGTAAAGATTTTTGTAGGTGCAAGTTCTACTAAATCAAATCCACAAATTTCAATATCTTTTCTTAAAATTAAATTTTTCAAAAATTTAAGTGTTTCATCCCAGAAGAATCCATTTGGCTCTGGAGTTCCTGTTTCTGGAATTAAAGAAGGGTCAAAAAAATCTACATCAATTGATAAATAATATTTACCTGGCTGGATATCTTTAATTATTTTTTCCTCCCATTTCTCTCTTTTCATTTGATAAGCATAGTAAACTTTAATTTCATTTTTTTCTTTTAAAAATTCTACTTCTTCTTTGCTTATGCTTCGCACTCCTAAAATATATAAATTACATCTTTCTTCATAAATTCTTCTATTAACACAAGCATGAGAAAATCTTGTATGATTATATTTTTCTCTTAAATCAGTGTGTGCATCAAGACAAATATAATTTAAATCATTAAAATATTTTTTATATGCCTTAAATAAACCGAGTGTAATAGTATGTTCACCCCCAATTCCAATTATAAATTTTTTATTTTTTAAATAATATAATGAAACTTTTTCTAATTTTTTTATCATTTTTTCAGGAGAAGAAAAATCTGTTTCAATTTCTTCTTCTGTTCTTACTCCAATTTTATATGGTTCAAATCCAAGTTCTTCGTCATATAGTTCAAAATTTCTTGATGAATAAATTATACTTAAAGGTGCAAATTTAGTTCCTGAATTGCCGGTAACAGTCCCTTCATATCCAATAGGGAAAACTATAAATTTTGCTTTTTTAAAACTAATAGATGGAATTGACAAAAAATTAAAATAAATTTTATTCATTTCCATTTTTTTAAAATATATTATACAATATAAATATGGAAAGAAAAGAATTAGGTCAAATTTTATTAGAAAAAGGACTCATTACGACAGCCCAACTTGAAGAAATATTGGAATTACAAAAAGAAACAAAAAAATTTATTGGTGAATTATTGGTAGAAAAGGGATATGTTAAAAAAGAAGATATTTTAATGGCATTAACAGAACAACAAAATGCAGATTATGTTGATTTATATAAAGTAAAAGAAATAAAACCAGAAGTTGTAAAGTTAATTGATGAAAATATCGCAAGAAGGTTTGTTTGTATCCCTATTGCAAAAAGTGAAGATACACTTTTTGTAGCAATAAAAGACCCATTAGATATAGTTGCAATTGATAATTTGAGAAGATTAACTGGTTTAAAAATTAAAATATTTAAGGCAGATGAATACAAAATAATTGAATTTATTGATAGATTTTTCTCTGGATTTGATGATATTCCCCATACAATCTCAGAACTTGAAGAGGAAGTTGAAGAAAAAGAAGAAATAGATATAAATCAATTAAAAATTGCTGCTGAAGATGCTCCAATAGTAAAATTTGTTAATTCACTATTTGTAAAAGCAATTGAAAAAAGAGCAACAGATATTCATCTTGAACCAGGCGAAAAAAATATTTCTGTTAGATTTAGAATAGATGGAATATTGCATAATTTCCCTGCCCCACCTAAAAGTTCATATCCTGGAGTTGTTACTCGTCTTAAAATTCTATCTAATCTTGATATAGGGGAAAGAAGATTACCTCAAGATGGGAGATTAAAAGTTAAGATTGGAGCAAAAGAAATTGATATAAGAATTTCAACTCTCCCAACAATATTTGGAGAAAAAGTAGTTATGAGATTACTTGACAAAGAGAAACTTGTTTTAAATATGGAAGAACTTGGTTTTGAACAAGAAGAACTGGAAAAATTTAAAAGTGCTTTAAAAAGACCTTATGGAATGATAATAGTTACAGGTCCAACTGGAAGTGGAAAAACAACTACTTTATATTCTGGATTATCATATATAAATACTCCAGAAAAAAACATAATTACAATTGAAGACCCAGTTGAGTATCAACTTGAAGG
>JAMWCA010000059.1 GCA_023819545.1 Candidatus Omnitrophota bacterium | reverse complement strand
CCGAAAGAGAACAGAATTTGATTTTGATGACTAACCATAAAAAAAGATTTCATTCATCAATCCTTTCTTTATAAAGTAGAGATTTAAATTTTAGAATTTTCAGATGTAAAATATATTGATGGAAATTTATAAGAAATTTTCAAATTATTTAAAAGAAAAATTTGGTTGCAGAGTTCATAAAATTTCTGTTTATGCTGGTTTTTCTTGTCCAAATCTTGATGGAAGTTTGAGTAAAAATGGTTGTATCTATTGTAACAATTATGCTTTCAGCCCTTGTTTAAAATTAAAATTAGGGATTGAACAACAGATAAAAAAAGGGATTGAATATGGGAAGAAAAGATTTAATGCAGAAAAATTTATAGTTTATTTCCAACCATATTCAAATACTTACGCACCAACTGAAATTTTAAAAGAAAAATATGATATTGTTAAAAAATTCCCAGAAGTTATTGGTATGTCAATTGGAACAAGACCTGATTGTATAGATGAGGAAAAATTAAAACTTATTGAGAGTTATAGTAATAAATATGAGGTCTGGGTTGAATATGGGCTTCAGAGTATACATGATAAAACATTAAAAATTATAAATAGGAATCATACATTTTCTGATTTTTTGAATGCATACAATTTAACAAGAAAAAGGAATGTTAAAATTTGTGTTCATGTAATAATTGGGTTGCCAGGTGAAACTAAAGAAGAGATAATTCAAACAGGTAAAGAATGTGGAAGATTAAAACTTGATGGAATAAAAATACATCCAATCCATATATTAAAAAATACAGAGCTTGAAAGATGGTATAAAGAAAAAAGGTTTGAAGTTATGAATATGGAACAATATGTTGACATACTTACTGATTTTCTTTCTTACTTATATCCAGAAACAATAATTCAAAGATTAACCGCTGATTGTGATAAGAACTACCTTGTTGCACCGATTTGGTTGTTTGAAAAACAAAAAATGTTAAAATTAATTGAAAAAACAATGAAAGAAAAAAATATATATCAAGGGAAAAATTTTAAAGAGGAGTAAATATGAAAGTTATAATTTTATGTGCTGGTTATGCAACGAGGATGTATCCATTAACACTTGTTAAATCAAAAAATCTTTTACAGATAGAAGGTATTCCTATGATTGACCATATAATTGAAAAACTTAAAAAATTGCCTAATATAGATAAAATATTTGTCATTACAAACAATAAGTTTTTTGATGATTTTCAAATTTGGGGAAAAGATAAAGATAAAATAGTTATTTTAAATGATGGTTCAAATTCAGATAAAGAAAGATTAGGAGCAATAGGAGATATAAAATTTGTTATTGAAAGGACAGAAGATGATGAATTTTTAATAATAGCAGGTGATAACCTTTTTGAATTTGATTTAAATGATTTTATTAACTATGGAAGGAAAAAAGGAATAACTATTGGAGTTAAGAGAGTAGAAGATATAAATTTAATTAGAAAATATAGTCAGGTCATACTTGATCAAAAAGGAAAAATTATATATTTTGAGGAAAAACCAGAAAATCCAAAGTCAAAAGATGCTGCCATTTGTGTCTATTATTTTCCAAAAGGTGTTTTAAAAAAATATTTAGAAGAATATTTAAATCAGGGAAAAAATCCTGATATGGCAGGTTTATTTATTCAGTATTTGCACAAAATAGTTGATGTATATGGATTTGTTTTTCAGGATAAATGGTTTGATATAGGAGATATAAATCAATTTCATAATGCAAATTTTTATCTTCTCAATAAAAAGTTAGAAGAAAAATTTGGTAAAGGTGAAAATCCATACTTTTTTATTGCTCCTGGTAGGGTAAATATAATTGGAGAACATACTGATTATAATGGTGGTTTTGTAATGCCATTTGCAATTGATTTATATATATATCTTGCAGTAAGAAAAAACAATAAAAATGTTGCTAATTTTATGTCCCTTCAATTTAAAGATAATATAATTTCAGTTGAACTTAAAGATATAAAAAAAACAAATACTTGGGCTGATTATCCACTTGGTGTCTTATCAGTATTAAAAGAAATGGGATATGATTTTGGTGGTGCTGATTTTTTATTTGAAAGCAATATACCTATAGGAGGAGGTCTTTCTTCATCAGGAGCAATAGAGGTCATAACTTTAACATCTTTGAATGATATTTTTAATTTAAATATAGAAAAAGAAAAAATACCATTTTTGTGTCAAAAAGCAGAAAATCAATTTGTTGGAGCAAGATGTGGAATAATGGACCAGTTTATAATAACTATGGCGAAAAAAGAAAATGCTATTCTTTTAAATTGCAGTAATAATGAATTTAATTATATACCTATAAATCTTGGTGATTATTATTTTTTGATTTCTTCAACAAATGTTTCCCATTCAATTGCATCAGGAGAGTATAATAAAAGGAGGGCAGAATGTGAGCATGGTTTAAAAATATTGAAAAATTTCCTTAATATAAAAACTCTTTCTGATTTAACAATTGAACAGTTTGAAAAATATAAGGATAAATTACCTGAATTGATTAGAAAAAGAGTTTTGCATGTAATAAATGAAAATCAAAGGACAAAAATGGCAAGTGAATGTTTAATTAAAGGAGATATAGAAGAACTTGGGAAATTACTTAATGAGTCACATATATCTTTAAGAGACCTTTATGAAGTAAGTTGTAAAGAAGTTGAAATTATGAGAGAGGAAACATTGAAAATAAAAGGTGTTTTAGGAACAAGGATTACAGGAGGTGGATTTGGGGGTTGCTTAATTACTCTGATAAATAAGGATTCAATAGAAAAATTTATTAAACAGGTTGGGAAAAATTATAAAGAAAAAACAGGTATCACTCCTGGATTTCATATATGTCAAGCAGTTGACGGTTGTTTATCTTTTTCCAATCTTCAGTAAAAGTTTAATTATTTTACTTGGAATTCTATTGTGTTAAAATATTTTCTATGGGGGAAATTAAAACTTTTAAAAATAATAATTCTAAAGATTTTATCTCTTTTTTCTATGAAATTGTAAAATACGCAACTTTAAACTTATTTAAAGAAGAAAAATCAAAGGTTTTAAATAAAATCCTCAAGAAAACAGTAAAATTTATGAATGGAGTAGTAGGAAATATTAGAATTTACAATTCAAGGACAAAAAATTTAACTTTAATAGCAAGTTATGGAACGAGTAAAAAATATATTAAAGATAAAAAAAATATTATGATTGGAGAAAGTATTGCAGGGGTAGTTTTTCAGAAAAATAAGCTTTTAGTAGTAAAAGATTTAAGAAAAAGTAGAACATATATAAAACCATCTCTTGCATTAGAAAAGAAAATGGTCTCTCTAATTTCTGCACCATTGAATATAGGGAATGAAAAACTTGGTGTTTTTAGTTTATATTATCCATTTGAAAAAGTTTTTACGAGAAAAGAAAAAGAGATCTATAGTTTACTTTCAAATTTTATTGCTTTAATCATTACAATACAAAATATTTATTATGAGTTAAGTGATACTAACATTGGAATAATAAAAATGATAGTAAAACAACTTGAAGAAAAAGATAAATATTTAAAAGGGCACTCTGAAAATGTAAAAAAATATGCAATTATGATAGGTAAAGAATTGAAGTTACCTGAAGAAGAAATAAAAATTCTGTCAGAACTTACATCAATTCATGATGTTGGAAAAATTTTTGTGGATAATGAGATACTGAATAAACAGGGTGAATTAAATGAAAAAGAGTGGGAAATTGTAAAAAAGCATCCAGAGATAGGAGCAAAAATAGTTTCACAAATAAGGAGATTTAAAGATGGGATAAGTATAATAAGACATCATCATGAAAGAGTAAATGGAAATGGATATCCAAATGGAATTTGTGGAGATGATATTTCTTTAATAGCAAAAATAGTTTCTGTAGCAGATGCGTTAGATGCAATGCTTTCTGATAGACCTTACAGGAAAGCATTATCAATTGAACAAGTAAAACAAGAATTAATTAAAAATAAAGGGACTCAATTTGCTCCAGAAGTTGTAGATGTTGCTTTAAAACTTATTGAAAAAGGTAAAATAACAAAAAAATCTTAACTTTTCGGATTTCTTTTGATATTTTAAAGTTCTTCTCCTCAATAGTTAAAAAAAGTTGATTTTAAATTTAAAATAAAAGTAAAATAAACAATAAGCGCCTGTAGCTCAGTTTGGATAGAGCGGTGGACTTCGAATCCAAGGGTCGCCAGTTCAAATCTGGCCAGGCGCGCAAAAAGGAATATTTATGGAAAAATTTATTGCTTCTTTACTTTCACTTTTTATTACACTGGATCCTATCGGAACAATTCCATTTTATATAAGTTTCATAGGTAAATTAACAAACAAAAAAAGGAATAAAATTCTTTTTATTTCAATCTTTATCTGTTTTATAATCAGTCTTTTATTCCTATATTTTGGAGAGTTTCTTTTTAAATACTTAAAAATTTCTTTTTGTGACTTTCTGATAGCAAGTGGTATAATTTTGTTGATTTTTTCTATAACAGAATTTATAGGAGCAAGTCAGTTTAAAATTGATGAAGAAGATGTTGCTATAGTTCCTCTTGCAATTCCTCTTTTGGCAGGTCCTGCTTATTTAACAACTATATTAATTTCAAAAAATTTTTATGGAACAGAAATAACTTTATTATGTATATTTTTAAATATGATTTTTGCTTACATTATTCTTTTTTATTCACAAAAAATATCAAATGCAATAGGGAAAGTAGGAATAAAAGGACTTATTAAAATCTTAACTCTTTTTCTCGCTGCTTTAGGCATAAAGTTTATAAGACAGGGTGTTGAACAAATTATAAAATAATAAAATGGAGAAAGTAATGGAAATTTTAAAAAACTTTAAAATTGATATAAAAAAAGATTTTTTGTTTGAAAAATTGAAAATTATGAAAGGAAGTGAAGATGAAAAAGAAATTTCAATTTTGCTTGAAAAATCAATTGAGATAGGAAGACCGAAAGCAATCTATCTTGAAGGTTTTATAGAAAAAAAAGGTGATGATTTTGTAATAATCAATGGAGTTAAATTCACAAGTTTAGTTTTAAGAAAAAATCTTGAAAATGTTGAAAAGGTCTTTGCTTTTATTGCTACATGTGGGAAAGAACTTGATAGCATTAGTTTTAAAGAAGATTTTCTGAAGGATTACTGGTGGGAGACAATTAAAGGTTATTTTTTAGAAATAGCAAGAAAAGGACTTTTTGAATATTTAAAAGAGAGATATTTTTTAAAAAGAATGATTAGTATGAGCCCAGGAGAGAGTGAAAGATTTGTCTGGCCTATTGAACAAGAGAAAGAATTATTCAGTTTATTTGGAGATGTTGAAAATTTAATTGGAGTAAGATTAACAAACTCTTTTTTAATGATACCAAATAAATCTGTTTCTGGATTTTTGTTTTCAGGAGAAAAGGATTATAGAAGTTGTAAAATTTGTAAAAGAAAAAATTGTTTAGGAAGGAGTGCTGAATTTGACGAAAAATTATGGCAATTATATCAAAAGGAGGGGAAATGACTGAAAAAATTTATCAAGAAAGATTGAATAGATATATCACAGCAATGAGAAATGATATGCCTGATTGTATTCCAATAAGACCATTTGTTGCTGAATTTACTGCAAAATATGCTGGATATACATGTCAAGAAGTAACTCATGATTATAAAAAAGCATTTGAAGCAGTTATAAAGTGTGCAAAAGATTTTGATTGGGATGCTATGGTTCCAAATATGGTTTATGTATGGACAGGTCTAACTCAGGCACTTGGTTTGAAATACTATGCAACCCCAGGAATAGAAATTCCTCCTGATGTTGGGTTTCAGTATTTAGAACCAGAAGAAGAAAAAGCATTTATGAAAGCAGATGAATATGACCAGTTAATAAATGACCCGACATATTTTCTTTACAATGTTTGGCTTCCAAGAATCTCAACTGAAATAAATGGTAGGAATTCTTATAGAACAAAACTTGCACTTGTAAAAGGAAGTATAGCTATGTTTCAATATTTCAATGACCTTAGCAATCAAGTAAAAAGAATGAAAGAAGAGATAGGTATGCCATCAGCAATATGTGGAATTTTAAAAGCGCCTCTTGATATAATTGCTGATAAATTAAGAGGATATATTGGACTTATTATGGATTTACACACACAACCAGAAAATGTATTAAAATCATGTGAGGTTCTTGCTCCACATTTAGCAAAAGTAGCAGAGATGACTTCAGACCCAGAAAAGAAATTACCTGTTGGTTTTTGGATGCATAGAGGTTGTGTGCCTTTTATAAATATGGAACAATTTAAAACTATCTATTGGCCAACTTTAAAACCAATTGTGGAAGAATTATGGAGTAAAGGAATTCAAACACTTTTTTATGCTGAGGGAAATTGGGATGTACATCTTGATTCTTTTTTGGAACTACCCGAAGGGAGCATAATATATCATGTTGATAAAGGAGATATTTTTAATGTTCATAGAAAAATTGGAGAAAAATTTTGTATAAGTGGCGGATTGCCCAACACATTACTTGCTATTGGTTCAGAAAAAGAAGTTAAACAATATTGTAAGAAAATAATTGATAATGTTGGAAGAAATGGCGGATATATAATGGATGCCTCTGCAATAATTCAAAATGATGCAAAAATTGAGAATATAAGAGTTATGACTGAATTTACAAGAGAATATGGAGTTTATTCTCAGGGGAGAAGTAGAGTGAACGAAGAAAAAGGAGTTTATAAAGTAAAAAGTGAATTGAAAGAAGTGAAAATAAAACCAGGAGTTTGTATCCCTTGGCAAGAGAAGAAAAATGAGATACAAGAAATAAAAGGCGATGAAGATTTGATCAAAAGAATTTGGGAAGAGATTGATTCGCTTGGTTATATCTTTATTTGGCAACTACTTCTTTCCTTTTAATTTTAACCTATTATTGAAAACCAAAAACCATGACTAATTTTTATCACTTTTCCCAATTTAATCTTTATTGTAACTATTTTATCGTGTATGCCAAAGTAATAAACCAACTGATACTATTAAAACTAAAGGCAAGAGAATCCCTTTCAAAATCAAATAGGCAATAACAGCTATTGGATATAAACAAATCCTAACAGTAAATTTCAATGCAGAACTATTTTCTATAATTTTTGCATACCTTGGACTATGTAAATAATACCATCTTACAAATGATTCGCCTATTTTATTTGTGATTAAATATTTATCTCTGAAATTCCTTAAGATTTTAACTACTTGGTGATTATAATCTCCGAAGCAAGCAGTAGCAATAAAACATCCAACACCTACTCCACCAGTAGTGTCATTATCTCTATCACCACCCCCTCCACCAGTAGTGTCATTATCTCTATTTGTTACAGAGACATTTACAGTTTTTCTATTGTAATTTTGGTCAGCTGAAGATGCAGTTAAAGTAATTAAATATGTCTTATCTCCATCAACAACATTGTCATCAACAGGAGTTACAGTTACAGTTTGTTCAATATTCCAGTTATTAGGTGTAAATGTTAATGAGTCAGGTGAAACAATCCCTTCTGAAGTATTTCCGCTAACTATATTAATT
>JAMWCA010000058.1 GCA_023819545.1 Candidatus Omnitrophota bacterium | reverse complement strand
ATTGAATTTAGAAAACTTATCGCACTTGTAAAAAAAGAAAGAGAACTGACTGAAGAAGAGTTTATTAAATTTTGCGAAAAAGTTTTAATGTTAAGAGGAATTCTTGACGAAAAGAAATGGAAATCATTTTTGAAAATACCATTTATTGAATTTAGTTATAAATTAAGTAAAAGAAGGATATTTAATATACCTATGAATGAAATTGAAACAAATATTTCAGGACAATTCATTTTTGATTATCTAATATCTCCTTATCAAAATTTTTTAATTCAAGAAGGTATGAAAATTTTGAAAAAATTATTTAGTTTATATGAAATTGAGAATAAGTTAATTAGTTTTTCAGAAGAAATAGAAAGAACAAGAAGAAGAGTTAATGCATTGGAATATGTTTTAATTCCTAATATTGAAGAAGCGATAAAATATATACAATTAAAAATTGATGAATATGAAAGAAGTTCATTAACGACATTAAAACATTTAAAACTTATTCAATAACTTAAATAAAATTTTTAAAACTTATTGCTCTTTATTTTTATCATCCTCTACTTTATATTCTGCATCAACAACTTTCTCATCTTTTGGTCTTTCTTCTGTTGTTGTTTGACCTTTATCCTGTGAACCTGTTTGTGATTGCTGTGCTTTCTGATATAAAATTTGAGCAAGTTTATGAGAAGATGTTTCAAGTTCTTCAATACCTTTTTTAATCTGTTCTGCTGTTTTTGTCTCTGAATTGATTATTTTTCTTAGATTTTCAATTTTTTCTTCAATTTCTTTTCTTTCACTTTCAGTTAATTTATCTCCATGTTCTCTCAATGTTTTATTAACTGTATAAATCAATGAATCTGCCTGATTTGAAAGTTCTGCTATTTCTCTTAATTTCTTATCTTCTTCAGCATATCTCTCGGCCTCCTTAATCATTCTATCAATTTCTTCTTGTGACAATTTTTTTGAACCTGTTATTCTTATTGATTGTTCTTTCCCTGTTCCAAGGTCTTTTGCGGAAACATGTAAAATTCCATTTGCATCAATATCAAAAGTAACTTCAATCTGAGGAATCCCTCTTGGAGCAGGTGGAATACCATCAAGATGAAACCTGCCAAGAGAAAGATTGTCTTTTGCCATTGGTCTTTCTCCTTGTAAAACATGTATCTCAACAGACGTCTGGTTATCAGCAGCAGTTGTAAATATTTGGCTTCTCTTTACTGGTATAGTGGTATTTCTTTCAATTATTTTTGTAAAAACACCCCCAAGTGTCTCAACACCAAGAGAAAGTGGAGTAACATCAAGAAGTAAAATATCTTTATCTTTCATCTCTCCTGCAAGAATTGCACCCTGAATTGCTGCTCCAATTGAAACACATTCCATAGGGTCTACACCTCTTTCTGGTTGAATTCCAATGTAATCTTGAATAAACTTCTGAACAATAGGCATCCTTGTTGGTCCACCAACAAGTATAACTTTATTTATTTCAGATCTTTTAAGTTTGGCATCTTCAATTGCTCTATCTATTGGTCCTTTACATCTATCTATAATTGGGGATACCAATTCTTCAAGTTTTGCTCTATTTATTTTCATTATTAAATGTTTAGGACCTGTTTGGTCAGCAGTAATAAATGGTAAATTTATTTCTGTTTCAACAACAGAAGATAATTCAATTTTTGCTCTTTCTGCTGCTTCTTTTAAACGCATCATAGCCATTTTGTCATTCCTTAAGTCAATTCCAGTTTCTTTTTTAAATTCTTCAACTATATATTCAATCAAAGCGTTATCCATATCTGTTCCTCCAAGTTGAGTATCTCCACTTGTAGATAAAACTTTAAATACCCCTCCCATCATCTCCATTATTGTTACATCAAGTGTTCCTGCTCCAAAATCAAAAACAAGGATTTTCAGTTCTTCTTTTAGTTTGTCAAGACCGTAGGCAAGTGATGCAGCAGTTGGTTCATTAATTAAACGAACCACTTCAAGTCCTGCAATTGTACCTGCATCTTTAGTTGCTTGTCTTTGATTATCGTTAAAATATGCAGGAACAGTAATAACTGCTTTTTTGATTGGATAACCAAGAAATTGTTCAGCATCTCTTTTTATTTTCTGTAATATAAAAGCAGAAATTTGCTCTGGAGTATATGTTTTACCATATATATGATATTTAAAATCTGTTCCCATTTTCCTTTTTGCTGCAAAAACTGTTCCTTCAGGATTAACTGCTGCCTGTCTTCTTGCAGGTTCTCCAACAAGAACTTGACCATCTTTTGTAAACGCTACATAAGATGGAAATGCCTTACCACCAACAATCGTTGTTCCTTCTGCACTTGGTATAATAACAGGTTTGTCTCCTTCCATAACTGCTGCGGATGAATTACTTGTTCCTAAATCTATTCCTATAATTTTTTCTGCCATTTTCTAACCTCCTTTTGAAATATTTAGATGAAAATAAATTTCTTAAGGTTTCATTCTAAAACGGAAAGTAATATTTTAACTACGTAGGCGGTGCAGGATTTGAACCTGCGGCCCCTACCTTGTAAGGGTAGTGCTCTAACCACTGAGCTAACCGCCCCTATTATTTAATTTTACTATTTTTATTGTTTTGTGTAAAATATTTTCTTGACAAAAAAAAAAGTTATGATTAAATAAAAAAATATTAAATAAAAAAGGAGGGAAAAAATGACAAATGATTTGTTAAATGGAATTAAAGAGAGTGTAATTAAGGGCGATATGAAAAAGACAGAAGAGTTGGTAGATAAAGCGATTAAAGAAAATTTGCCTGTAGAAAAAATATTGAATGAAGGTTTGATTGCAGGAATGAGTGTAGTTGGAGAAAAATTTAAAAATAATGAATGTTATGTACCTGAAGTTTTAATAGCAGCAAGAGCAATGAATAGGGGAATGAGTTTACTTGAACCATTAATTGTCCAGTCAGGGATAAAACCAATTGCTAAACTTGCAATAGGAACAGTTAAAGGTGATTTACATGATATAGGAAAAAATCTTGTTGTTATGATGTGGAAAGGAGCTGGCTTTGAAGTTATTGACTTAGGGATAGATGTTCCACCAGAGAAATTTGTTGAAGCGGCAAAATCTGGAGTGCAGGTTATTGGAATGAGTGCACTCTTGACAACAACAATGATTCAGATGAAAGAAACAATTGAAGCTTTGAAAAAAGAAGGAGTAAGAGATAATCTTAAAATAATTATTGGAGGGGCTCCTGTTACTCAAGAATTTGCAGATGAAATTGGTGCTGATGGTTATGCACCTGATGCTGCAAGTGCTGTAGATAAAGTTAAAGAACTCCTCGGTTTATAATGTGAATAAGTTATACTATTTGATTTTTAGTTATCTGGTAGGAAGTATTCCGTTTGGTTATTTATTTTGTAAAATTTTTAAGAGAATAGATATCCGTAAATTTGGAAGTGGAAATATTGGTGCTACAAATGTTTATAGAGTTTGTGGATGGAAGTTAGGAATCCCTGTTTTAATTTTAGATATTTTAAAGGGCTTTATCCCAGTTAGTATTGGGAAAATTTTCAATTTCCAAAATTCTATTATATTATTTGGCGGCGTCTTATCAATATTAGGACATTCCTTTTCAATTTTTTTAAAAGGGAAAGGGGGAAAAGGTGTTTCAACAAGTTTCGGGGTTGTAATTGGGCTTTTCCCCTTACCGGCATTATTATCTTTTATATTTTGGCTAATTATCGTTTTTTCCACTCAATATGTTTCACTTGGTTCAATTGTTGGTGCTTTTTTTCTACCAATTTTTACATTTTTTTTAATGAAAGATAAATTTCTTTTTTATGTGAGTATCTTTATTTTTATCTTTATACTTTATACTCATAGGAAAAATCTTAAACGGCTTTTAAACAAAAATGAAAATAGGATTAATCTTCCATGGATAAAAAAATAGGAATAATTGGTAGTGGTGGCTGGGGGATTGCGCTTTCTATAATTTTTAACAAATTAAAATATATAGTTCATCTGTGGGAACCATTAAAAGAAAATTATGAAATATTAGTCAAAAAAAGAGAGAATGTGAATTATTTCAAAGGTGTTAAAATTCCAAAAAAAGTAATTATATCTAATTCTTTAGAAGAAGTTGTCAACGACTCTGAAATTCTTATAATTGTTGTAAGGTCTTCTTTTTTTAGAACAACAATTGAAAATTTAAAAAATATATATAAAAACCAATATGTAATAATAGGAACAAAAGGTCTTGAATTCCAAACAGGAAAAAGAATGTCAGAAATTTTCTCAGAATATATTAAAACAGATAATTTTGTTGTTTTATCTGGTCCAACAATTGCAAGAGAAATTGTTAAAGGATATCCAACTGCTGCTGTGATGGCTTCAAAAAATTTTGGTATCTCAGAATATCTTCAAAGAATAATAAGTTGCGAAAATTTTAGAATTTATTCAAGTACTGATATAATTGGCGTGGAAATTGGCGGTGCTTTTAAAAATATAGTTGCAATTGGCGCAGGTATAATTGATGGACTTAAACTTGGAATAAATACAAAATCTTCATATATTACAAGAGGTCTCAATGAAATGATAAAAATTGGAACTTTTTTAGGAGGGGAAGAAAAAACATTCAGAGGACTTTCTGGTATTGGGGATTTAATAACAACTTCATTTTCAAAATATAGTAGAAATCGGTCTTTTGGGGAAGCGATTGTAAAAGTTGGGAAGGAAAAATATCTGAAAGAGGCAAAAATGGTAATTGAAGGAATTCCAACAACAAAAGCATTTTATGAATTGAGCAAAAAATTTAAAATTGAACTTCCAATAACAGAGGCAATTTATAGAATTATTTATGAAAATAGCGATTTAAAAGAAGAAATAAAAAAACTTATGCTTAGAGAACTTAAAAGAGAATGAAAAATAAATTTTATTATATTAGAGATGCTTCAAAATTATTGGATATTCAACCTCATATTTTAAGATATTGGGAAAAACAACTAAATCTTAAAATAATGAGGGACAGAAAAGGTAACAGAATTTATACAGATAAAGATATTGAAATGCTAAAAAATATAAGAAGATTAATTTATAACAATGGATTAAAAATCAAGGGTGTAAAGAAAAAATTGAAAGAAAAAAAGTTGGAAAATAAAAAAGAATGTGTTAAATTATTAAAAAAGATTTCAAAAAAATTAGAGGAAATAAAAAAATGTTTACAATAGGTGTTCTTGCTTCAGGGAAAGGAACAAATTTACAGGCAATAATAGATTATATAAAGGAAGAAAATTTACCAATTAAAATTGGAATTGTGATAAGTGACAATCCTGATGCATATGCTTTAGAAAGGGCTAAAAGGGAAGGAATTAAAAGTATCTGTATACCATGTGAAAAATATAAAACAATACTTGATAAAGAGACCGAAACTAAATATATTGATGTCTTAAAAGAAAATAAAGTTAATCTTGTATGTCTTGCAGGTTTTATGCGTATATTGAGAAAAAATTTTATTAAAAATTTTCCAAATAAAATTATAAATATTCATCCCTCCTTACTACCTTCCTTTCCTGGACTTGAAAGTTGGAAACAAGCGCTTGAATATGGAGCCAGATTTACTGGATGTACTGTTCATTTTGTTGATGAAGGAATTGATTCTGGCCCTATTATTTTGCAAGCAGTTGTTCCAATTCTACAGGACGACACTCCTGAAACACTTCACAAAAGAATCCAAGAAAAAGAACATATTATTTATCCCTTAGCAATTAGATTAATTGCTGAGGGAAGAGTAAGTATTGTAGGGAGGAGAGTTTATATAAGATGAAAAAAGAAGATATTATTATAAGAAAAAGTAGATTAGAGGATGTTCCATTTATAAGGCAGATAGTGAATAAATTTGCTGAAGAAGGAAAAATGCTTCCTCTATCTATAAATCAGATATACGAAAGGATAAGAGATTTTTCTATAATAGAAAAAAATGGCAAAGTGATTGGTTGTGGTGCTTTAAAAATTATCTGGAGAGACCTTGCAGAGATAAGATCTGTTGCGATAAAAAAGAAGTATCAGAAAAAGGGATATGGGAAAAAAATAGTGGAAGAATTGTTAAAAGAAGCAGAGCAGATTAAAATTAAAAAAGTATTTGTTCTCACTAATAATCCTGCTTTTTTCAGTAAATTAGGATTTGAAAAAATCTCAAAGCAAAAACTACCACATAAAATATGGATTGATTGTATTAATTGTCCAAAATTTCCAAAATGTGATGAAATTCCTATGATGAAAATTTTAGCAAAATGAAAAAAATCTTTTTTTTACTTATAATTTTTCCTTTTCTTTGTTTTTCAAAGGTCTTTATAAAAGATGAGGTAAAGATAAATGGTTTAGAAGAAGAAATTTTTGCCATTGGAGAAAATATTGATTTATCAGGTATATTTAAAAATGAATTTATTGGAATGGGGAAAAAAATAAATGGGAATCTGAAAATATATGGAGATTTCATTTCAATTGCTTTAACTCAAAATTTAACTCTTTTTACTACAAATGATTTTTATTCTATCGGTAATAAAATAATTTTTAATGGCAAAACAAAAGGTAGTTTTACTTGTATAACAAGAAACTTAATTTTGGAAAATTCAGAAATAGGTGGAAATCTGAGGATAATAGGAAATTATGTTTTTCTTAAAAATACAGAGATAAAACAGAAAAGCTTTATTTATGGAAAGGAAATAAAAATCTCAGGCATTTTTTCCGACCTCAATATTCACGGAAAAGAAATTGAAATTGAAAAAGGAACAAAAATTCTTGGAGATTTAATATATTACTCTCCCGAAAAAATTCTTCTCCCTGATGTGCAAATAAAAGGGAAAATTGAGTGGAAAAAACCTTATGGAGAAAAGATAAAGGAGAAGACAGCAATCTTTAAAAAATTGAAATTCATTTATTCCTTTTTTTCTATGTTTTTTACATATTTTTTACTTCTTTTGTTTACTCCTAATTTGCTTCAATCTACAACATTAACTTCTGGAAGAAATTTTATTAAATCTTTTTTTTTAGGCATTTTTTTCATTATTATTTTCAGTTTTTTCATCTTAATTTTTCTGATTACTATAATAGGAGTCCCAACTGGATTAATATTAATCACTATTTTTGCCTCTTCTCTATACATTTCAAGAGGTTTTATTTTTATCTGTCTTGCAAGAAATGTTTTTTATAAATTTGATGATAGTAAAATTATCTGGATTCTATCAATTTTTTCAGGAATTTTAGTTTTCAATCTACTCTCTTTAAATCCAACACTTAAAATAATAAGTAATATAATTGCAACACCAGTTGGATTTGGTGCCTTATTAATAGATAGGGTAAAATTATTTAAAAAATTAAGGGAAGAAAAAATTATTTAAGGAGGCAAAAAATGAAAATAGTGATTGCTTACTCTGGAGGACTTGATACATCGGTTGCAATAAGATATTTGAAAGAAAAATATAATGCTGAAATAATTGCTTATACTTCAAATATAGGACAAAAATTAGAAGCACCTGAAATACTTGAAGAAAGGGCTAAAAAAGCAGGAGCAAAAAAGTTTTATTATGAGGACTTAAGAGAAAAATTTGTAAAAGAGTATATTATTCCTTCTTTTAGAGCAGGTGCAATTTATCAGGAAAAATATCCACTTGCAACATCCCTATCAAGACCATTAATTGCTGAAGGAGTGATAAAAATAGCAAAAAAAGAAAAAGCAGATGCAGTAAGTCATGGATG
>JAMWCA010000004.1 GCA_023819545.1 Candidatus Omnitrophota bacterium | reverse complement strand
AAATCAAGTAGAAATAGACCTTGGTGGAATTGCAAAAGGTTTTATAGTTGATAAAGTAGCCGATTTTTTAAAATCAAAAGGAATTAAAAACGGAATAATAAATGCTGGAGGAGATATCTATTGCTGGGGAGTAAATCAAGAAAATAAAAAATGGAAAATAGGTATAGAAGACCCATTTGAAACAGAAAAAATAATAGGGATTTTTGAAATTACCGATAAAGGAATAGCCACAAGTGGAAATTATAAGAGATTTATAAATATAAAAGAGAAAAAAATAGGGCATATAATAAATCCAAAAACAGGACTACCTGTTGAAAATAATGTTATGAGCGTAACTGTAATTGCTCCTGATTGCACAACTGCAGATGGTCTTGCAACAGGAATTTTTGTTCTTGGGATTGAAAATGGATTAAATTTGGTTAATAATTTGAAAGATATTGAATGTTTGATAATTGACAAAAATAAAAAAATTTATAAATCTAAAAATTTTCCCTTTTAAATTTTTATATTTTTTCTGGTTCAAATAAATAAGAATATGTTTCCCTTTTTCTTATCATTTTTATTTCTTTATCCTTTACAATTACTTCCGGTGTTCTTAATCTTGTATTATAATTTGAAGACATTGAAAAACCATAAGCCCCAGCACTCATAACAACTAAAAAATCTCCTCTTTTTATACCTTCTGGAAACTCTCTATCTTTACCAAGATAATCACCTGTTTCACAAATTGGACCTACCACATCAAACTTAATTTTTCTACCTTCTTTTAAACAAAGAGGATAAATAAGATGAAAACTCTCGTAAAGAGAAGGTCTTATAAGGTCGTTCATTCCAGCATCTACAATTATAAAATTTTTCCCTTTTTTCTTTTTCACATAAAGAACTTTTGTAATTAAAACACCAGAATTTCCAACTATAAATCTTCCAGGCTCAAGTATAACTGTTTTTAGATTAAAGTTTTTCAATTCTTCTGTAATTTTTCTACCAAACTCTTCAATTGGCTGGATTTTGTCTTCAATATTATAAGGGATACCAAATCCACCTCCAATATCAAGAATTTCTGGTTGAAATTTGTTTTTTCTACAAAATTCTTTTACTTTTTCAATTGCTTTGATATAAGGAGAAACTTCTTTGATTTGAGAACCAAGATGAAAGTGTATTCCTTTAATTTCTACAAAATTAAATTTCTTTTTCAAAATTCTTTTGGCAAAATCAAGGTCAATACCAAATTTGTTTTCGCTTTTTGAAGTTTTTATATAATGATGAGTATCAATATCTATATCAAGATTTAACCGCAAATTAACATTTACTTTCTTTTTAAACTTTTGTCCAAATCTTTCAATTATTTCAATCTCTTCTTCATTTTCTACATTAAAACAAAAAATATTTTTTTTGATAGCAAAGGCAATTTCTCCTTCTTTTTTACCAACACCAGCAAAAACAATGTCAGATGGTGAAAATCCAGCAATAAGTGCTTTCCTTAATTCTCCTTCTGAAACAACATCTGCACCAAATCCATTCTCTTTTATTATTTTTAAAATTGAAAGATTGGAATTAGATTTTATTGAAAAACATATTTTGACTGGAAGAGCAGAAAAAGCACTTTTTATTCTATTTATTTGATTAATAAGAAAATTATAACTATATACATAAACAGGGGTATCAAACTTTTCAACAATCTTTTTACCTTCTACTTCTTCTATATAGAAATTCTTTTTTCTAAATTTGTAATAAGGTCCAAAGATTTTTTCAATTTCTTTTTCCATTTCTCAACTTCCTTTTTTACATTTATTAAAGAAGTCCCACCATTTGACACTTTTGCATTTACAGAAGATTCAAAATTTAAAATTTCAAAAATATCATTTTCAAAAAATTGAGAAAATTTTTTAAACTCATCTAAAGTTAAAGAAAAAAAAGTTTTATTATTTTCTATACAATAATTTACAATATTTCCTACTAAACTATGTGCTTCTCTAAAAGGTTTCCCTTTTTTCACAAGATATTCAACAATGTCTGTTGAAAGAGTAAAAGACGAAATTTTTTCTTTAATTATATCTTTATTAAAGTCAATTTCAGATACAACTTTTGATAGAACTTTTAAAATTGACTTTGTTGTTTCTATTATTTCAAATAATGGTTTTTTATCTTCTTGAAGGTCCCTATTATATGAAAGTGGTAAACCTTTAACAAGAGTTAATAACCCGGTTAAAAGTCCAATACAATTTGAGGTTTTACCTCTAATTAACTCAAAAACATCTGGATTTTTTTTATGAGGCATTAAACTTGAACCAGTGCAATATTTGTCGGGTAGTTTCACATAAACAATCTCATCCATATTCCATATTATTAAATCCTGGCTAAAAGAAGAAAGGTGAATAAGCGTGAGAACACAACAAAATACTATTTCAATTAAAAAATCTCTATCAGAAACAGTATCTAAACTGTTTTTTGAAATTACTGGAAATTTTAAAAGTTTAGCAGTATATTTTCTATCTATCGGCAAAGATGTTCCCGCGCAAGCACCTACTCCAAGAGGAAAAACATTAACTCTTTTATAAGTTTCTAAAAATCTTTCCTTGTCTCTTTCTAATTTTTCAATATATGCAAGAAAATAATGTGATAATAGCACAGGTTGACTTTGTTTTAAATGAGTATATGAAGAAATTATTGTATCAATATATTCTTCACTCTTTTTGAGAAAACAATTCTGTAAATATATAATTTGTCTTATTAAATGAACAATCTCATCTCTTAGAAAAAGTTTTTCATCAAGGACTATTTGATCATTCCTTGACCTTGCTGTATGTAATTTTTCTCCTGTTTTGCCTATAAGTTCAATCAATCTTCTTTCAACAACTGTATGAATATCTTCATCAGTTGGTAAAATTTTCAATTTATTTCCATTTATTTCTTTTTTTATTCTTTTAAGACCATTTAAAATTTTTTCCTTTTCTTTTTTTGTTATTAATCCTACTTTAAAAAGCATTTTCACATGAGCGATACTTCCTTGAACATCATAAATAGCAAGTTTTTTATCTATATCAATTGATTTTGTAAAATCAATAATATCTTTGTCTATCTTTTCCTTAAAACTTCCTTCCCACATATATTTCATTTTTAACCTCTTGTTTTTTTATTTTATCAGAAGTATTATAATAAATCAAAGAATAAAAGGAATAAAATATATGGAAAAAGAACTTATAATTGTTGAATCGCCTACAAAAGCAAAAACAATTAGTGGCATACTTGGAAATAAATATTTAGTATTTCCAACTATGGGACATATCCGAGATCTCCCTGAAAATGAATTTGGAATTAATATTGATAATAATTTTTCACCTAAGTATGTTATAATCCCTGGCAAAAAGAAAATTGTAGAAAAATTAAAAAAACTTGCTAAAAATTCTACCAATATATATCTTGCAACAGATGAAGACCGAGAAGGTGAAGCAATTGCATGGCATGTTATCTGTTTAATTAATAAAAAAATTGAAGAAGCAAAAAGAGTAACTTTTCATGAAATTGTCCCAGAAGCAGTAAAAGAAGCATTTTTAAATCCAAGACAGATATCTCTTGCTCTTGTAAATGCTCAACAAGCAAGAAGAATTCTTGATAGAATAGTCGGTTACAAAATAAGTCCTATACTTGGTAAACATCTTGAACTTGGCTTATCTGCGGGAAGAGTTCAATCTGTTGCTCTAAAACTTATTGTAGAAAGGGAAAAAGAAATTGAGAGTTTTATCCCTGAAGTTTACTTCATTATAAGATGTGAAGTTGAAAAAAATCAAGAAAAGATAATCTTCAATCTTACCAAAATTAGGGAAATATCTATTGAAAAAGAGAAAATAAAAGATCAGCAAAAAGTAAATGAAATAATAGAAAAACTAAAACAAGAAAAATTAATTGTTATTGAAAAAGAAGAAAAAATAAAAAAGTTAAGTTCAGTTCCACCATTTATAACAAGCACATTACAACAAGAAGCAATAAATATTTTAAATTTTTCTTCTACAAAAACAATGTTTATTGCTCAACAACTTTATGAAGGGATTGAAATTGAAGGTAAAAATATTGGTCTTATTACATATATGAGAACAGATTCTCCTTCTATAGCAAAATCCGCACAAATTCAAGCATTAAAATTCATTAAAGAGACATTTGGAGAAAATTATTTACCAGAAAAACCAAATATTTATTATTCAAAATCAAAAGTTTCTCAAGAAGCACATGAAGCAATAAGACCAACTTCTGTATACAGAACACCAGAAAAAATAAAAAATTATTTAAATCAGGATCAATTTAAACTTTATGAATTAATATGGAGAAGATTCCTTGCAAGTCAAATGACTCAGGCAATAATAAAAAATATTAAAGTTTCTGCATTAAATGATATATATACGTTTGAAATAGAGGGTAACTTTATTATTTTTGATGGTTTTTTAAAATTATGGCCTTTAAAAATTGAAAAAGGAAATCCAATTATAGAAAAATTTGAAAAAGGGGAGGAATTAAATGTATTAAAATATTTTAAAGAAAAAAAACAAACTCAACCACCTTCAAGATATACAGAAAGTTCATTAATTAAGAGACTTGAAAAACATGGAATAGGAAGACCATCTACTTATGCTCCAATCATTTCAACTTTATATGCAAGAAGGTATGTTAAAAAGGAAAAAAAGTTTCTTGTTCCATTAAGAATGGGAAGGATTGTTTATGAAATATTAAATAAATTTTTTCCAGAAATAATAGAAATAAACTTCACAGCCAAAATGGAAGAAGACCTTGACAGAATAGCAAATGGAGAAAAAAACTGGATAGATGTGCTTAAGGAATTTTACAATAGTTTCAAACTATCTCTTGAAAAAGCGAATCAAGTAATAAATAGAGATGTTTTAAATAAAATTATAATTGGAGATAAAAAATGTCCACTCTGTAATAAAGAATTAACCATAATAAAAGGTAAATATGGAGTTTTTATTGGTTGTTCTAATTATCCTAATTGTAAATATAATGAGAGGATAAAAGAAAATGTTAATAATTCCAGCAATAGATCTAAAAAAGGGTGAGATTGTTCGACTTTATAAAGGGAGATTTGATAAAATCTCTTATTATGACTATGAGATTGAAAATTTGGTAAAAAGTTATTTGAAATATGGTGTTAAAAGAATTCATATTGTTTTTTTGTATGGTGCCAAGACAGGTGAACTTGAAAAAGAAGAAATTAATAAGATTGAAAATATAATTAAAATTAAAAAGATTAGTAATAGAGATGACTGCGAAATTCAAGTCGGAGGAGGGATAAGGAGAAAACATCAAATAGAAAAATTTTTAAATTTAGGAATAAATTATGTTATTATAGGAACTGCATTTTTAATCCCCCTTGCTTTAAGTGAAGGATATACTATTCAAGATATAAAGTTTTTTTACCAAAAAAGTGGTAAAAATTTAGACATGGAAAAAGAATTCCCTGAACCCGAATTAATTGATTGGATTGAACCCGAAATTAAAGAGAAAATTATAATATCTGTTGATTACTTTAGGGATGAAATTGCTTTAAGTGGTTGGGAAGTATCTCTACCTTTAAAACCATCCTATGTAATAAAAAAATTTATAGAAAAAGGATTTAAAAGATTTCTTATTACAAGTATAGAAAGTGATGGCACTCTTGAAGGAATTGATTTTAAAAATATTTATAGGATTATGAAAGAAATTTATCAATATAAAAACGATATAAAGGAAATAATAATTGCTGGTGGAATTTCTTCAGAAAATGATATAAATTTATTGAGTTCTTTACAATATAAGCCAACAGGGATTATAATAGGAAAAGCATTATATCATAAAAAAATAGATTTAAAAAATGTTATTGAAAAATATCAGAAAATTTAGTTTATTTTTCCTTTTGCTTTGCAATATCTGTTTTGTTCAAAATAAAATAAACATTACACCTCTTTTAAATAAAGATTACTCAATAAATCTTTTAAATTTTATAAGAAAGGCAGAAAAATCTATTTATGTAATTATGTTCCAGACAGGATATTATCCCGAACATCCTGAAAGTATTTCAAATCAGATTTTGGAAGAATTAATAAAAGCACATAAAAGAAATATAAAAATAGAAATTATACTTGAACTATCAAATTTTACTGATGTAAAGGAAAAAAATTTTGAAACAGCAAAATTTCTTGCTGAAAATGGTATTAAGGTTTATTTTGATAGAGAAGATAAAACAACACATTCAAAACTTGTAATAATAGATAATAAATATATCTTTATAGGAAGCCATAATTGGAATTATTATTCTCTTGAGAAAAACAATGAAACAAGTGTAATTATTGAATCTGAAGAAATTGCAAGAGTATTTGTTGACTATTTTAATAAAATAAAGAAAGAATGTAAAATATATATTGCACCACAAAATTAATTTTTTTCAATTATTTGACCTCTTGCTGAACCTGTGGAAATCTTTGCTATTTTTATTCCTATTTTTTCTTCTATTTTTTCTATATATTTCTTTACATTTTTAGGTAATTCTTTATAACTTTTAAAATCGCTTATATCATCTTCCCATCCCTCTACTTCTTCATATATAACCTCACAATTTGAAAAAATTTTTGAACTAAAGGGATAGAAATTTATAATTTCTCCTTTATATTTATACCCAACACCAATTTTTATTTTTTCAAACCCAGTTAAAACATCAAGTTTTGTTAAAATAATTTCATCTATTCCATTAACTATGCAAGCAAATTTTACAAGAGTAGCATCAAACCATCCACACCTTCTTGGCCTACCTGTAGTTGCTCCAAATTCATTACCAATTTTTCT
Organism: Candidatus Omnitrophota bacterium; assembly: GCA_023819545.1. Taxonomy (GTDB): domain Bacteria; phylum Ratteibacteria; class UBA8468; order B48-G9; family JAFGKM01; genus JAMWDI01. The sequence continues at coordinate 24,209 of JAMWCA010000004.1, read as the reverse complement.
CAATTTTTCTCCTATATCGTCTTTTATTTCTGTTGGAAAAGGTCCCATACCAACTCTTGTTGTATATGCTTTAGCAACTCCTATTATTTTTTCTATTTTTTTTGGAGAAATTCCAAGACCAATACATGCTCCTCCAGAAATTGGATTTGAAGCAGTAACATATGGATATGTGCCAAAATCAATATCAAGAAATGTGCCTTGAGCACCCTCTGCAAGTATTTTTTTCCCTTCTTCAATCTTTTCATTAAGAAAAACTGCAGTATTTATTACGAATTTTTTAATTTCTTTCCTATAATGTTTATATTCATCAAAAATTTTTTCTGGTTTTAATATTTCTTCTTTGTAGTATTCCCTAAATAAATAATTTTTTAGTTCAAGTGCAATTTTTAACTTTTCCATGAATACATCTTCATCTATAAAATCAATCACTCTTATTCCTATTCTCCCAAATTTATCAGTATAAGTAGTTCCAATCCCTCTTCCTGTTGTTCCAAGTTGACCTTTCCCCCTAAATTTGTCCTCAACCTTATCTAAAATTTTATGGTAAGGCAATGTAACATGTGCATTTTCAGCAATAAATAACTTACTTTCTACTTCAATTCCATTCTTTTTTAAATACTGGATTTCTTCTAATAAAGCAACTGGATCAATTACAACCCCATTTCCAATAACACAAATTTTTTTAGGATAGAGAATACCAGAAGGTATTAAATGAAATATATATTTTTTTTTATTTACGACAACCGTATGTCCTGCATTTGCTCCACCCTGATATCTGGCTATTATATCAAATTTTTCTGCCAGATAATCAATAACTTTCCCTTTCCCCTCATCTCCCCATTGAGTTCCAACTACAACAGTTACCATTTTCCTCCCATTTTTTCAATAATTGCTTTTCCCATTTCAAAAGTTCCGACACATTCTTCTCCTTGACTTTTAAAATCGTAAGTTACATATTTACCTTCTTCTATAACCTGTGCTAACGCATTTTCAAGTTTTTCTGCTGCCTCTACTTCACCAAGATAATCAAGCATTAGAACACCTGCAAGTATCATAGCAGAAGGATTAACTTTATTCTGTCCTTTATATTTAGGTGCAGAACCATGGGTTGGTTCAAATATTGCTATATCTTCTCCAATATTTGCCCCAGGAGAAAGACCAAGACCTCCAATAATTCCTGCACATAAATCCGAAAGTATATCACCATAGAGATTTGGACAAACAAGAACATCATAAATTTCAGGTTTTTGAACAAGTTGCATACTCATATTATCAACAATTTTATCTTCATATTCTATTTCAGGATATTCTTTACTAATCCTATTTGCAACTTCAAGAAAAAGACCATCTGAATATTTCATTATATTTGCTTTATGAACAACTGTCACTTTTTTCCTTTTATTTTTCTTTGCATATTCAAAACCAAATCTAATAATCCTTTCTGAATTTTCAACAGATATTGGTTTTATACTTATTCCTGTATTTTCACTTAATTTAATATTTCTTTTTTTCTCAATAAAATTAATCAACTCTTTAGTATCCTCTTTCCCCTTTTCAAATTCAATTCCTGAGTAAAGATCCTCCATATTTTCTCTTATCAAAACAATATCTACATTCTCATATTTTGTTTTTGCTCCTTTATAAATCTTAAAAGGCCTTAAACATACATATAAATTAAAGTGTTGTCTTAGAAAAACATTTACACTTCTGAATCCTGTACCTACAGGTGTTGTAATTGGTCCTTTTAAACAAATTTTATTTTCTTCAATAGATTTTATTGTTTCATCTGGTATAGGAGTTCCAAATTTTTCTAAACATTCTTCACCAGCCATTTTAATATCCCATTCAATTTTTAAGCCAGTTGCCTCTATACACCTTTTCGCCACTTCTGTTATTTCAGGACCTATCCCATCCCCTGGAATAAGAGTAATTTTATAATCCATATTATTCTCCTATTATAAATCTTTTATATTTTTTTAAATAACTTATCACGTCACCTTCTCTGATAATATTCATAACAAAATCAGGGATTTTTGTAGTTTTTATTTCTATATTTTTTGTTATATTTTTTATTATTCCTTCAAGTGGATATACTTCTATTTCATCTCCATTGTCAATTCTATCTGTATCTCCTTCAATTAAAAGCAACCCATTATTAATACCGTTCCGATAAAATATTCTTGCAAAACTTTTAGCAATTACTCCTTGAATTCCTGCATATTTTATTACAAGCGATGCTTGTTCTCTACTGCTCCCACAACCAAAATTGCTTCCTGCAACAATAAAATCCCCTCTTTTAACTTTTTTATAAAATTCAGGGTCAATGTCTTCCATTAAGTGTTTAGCAAGTTCATTCATATCAAGAGTTTTAAATTTATACTTACCTGAAATTATATAATCAGTATTAATATTATCTCCAAATTTGTGACATCTACCTTTTAAAACCACCTTTTTTCTCCTTTTATGTCCATATTTTTTTACCATAAATTTTGAAATAATTCAAATTGAAATTGAAAATAAAAAAATATAAAATTAATTAAAAAGGAGGGAAGAATGAACATTCTTGCAATTGGAGCACATCCTGATGACCTTGAAATATTATGTGGAGGGACTCTTGCAAAATATTCAAAAAAAGGGCATAAAGTTTTTATGGCTCATCTTTGTAATGGGAATATGGGTGGAAAAGATATATCACCTGAAAAACTTGCTGAAATTAGGGATAAAGAAGCAAAAAAAGCAGCAAGTATTATAGGTGCAGAGGTTTTAGGACCAATTGCAGGTGACCTTGATTTATACAATACAAAAGAAATGAGAATAGAAGTCATTGATATAATAAGATATACTAAACCAGATATTATAATAACTCATTCACCAGAGGATTATATGCCAGATCATACAATAACATCAAGCCTTGTATTTGAAGCAGCATTCACTGCAACATTACCAAATTACAAAACAAAATATCCAGCACATGAAGTTATAACTCCAATTTTTTATATGGATACACTTGTCGGACTTAAATTTTATCCAACACATTATGTAGATATAACTGATTTTTTTGAGATGAAAAAACAGATGCTTTTGTGTCATGAAAGTCAATATAAATGGATAAAAGGACATCATCTTTCAGACCCTATAAATCTTATAGAGACAATGGCAAAATTTAGAGGACTACAATCTGGTGTTGTTTATGCAGAAGGTTTTAGAATTGAAAATGTTTGGGGTAGAGTAAGGCCTGTTGAATTAATTTAAACTTTTCTTAACTATAAATGAAAAAAATTTTAATAACTGGTGGAAATGGATTAGTTGGAACTTATTTAAAAAAAATTTTAAATGGTAAAGATTATTCAGTATTTGCCTTTGGTAAAGAAGATTTAAATATAATTGATATTGAAAAATCTTATAAAATTTTTAAAGATTTAAGTCCAGATATAGTTATTCATCTTGCCGCAATAACAGATGTTGACTATTGTGAAAAAAATCCCGATATAACATTTTTAATAAATTCTAAAGGGACAGAAAACATTTCAAAATTATCAATTGATTTCAATTGTTTTTTAATCTATTTAAGTACAGATTTTATATTTGATGGCATGAAAAATTCTCCATATACAGAGAAAGACAAACCCAATCCAATAAATATATACGGGAAAAGTAAACTTATTGGAGAAGAATATATAATAAAAAACTGTGAGAAATATTTAATAATAAGAACTTCCAGAATCTTTGGGAATGGAGGTAAAAATTTTAGTAGTAGGTTAAGAGAAATCCTGAAAGAAAAAAAAGAAATACTTTTAACAATAGACCTAATAAATTCTCCTACTTATGCATTATCTCTTACACAAACGATTTTGAGATTGATAGAAAAGGGATTCTATGGTATTATAAATGTTTGTAATAAAGGGTGGTGTTCGTTTTATGAATTTGGAGTTAAAATGAAAGAAATTATGAAAATTAATACAGAAATTAAAGGAATCTCTTTCAGTGAATTTCTTAAAATTTATCAACAAGCAGCCCCAAGACCAAAATTTTCTCCTTTATCAATTGAATTACTGAACTCTTTAAGTATTAAAATCGATTCATGGGAATTCGCGCTTGAGAAATTTTTAAAAGAAGAATAAAAATGAAAAAAATAAAAGTTGGCTTTATTGGATGTGGTTCTTTTGCAAATATGGTTCATTATCCATCTTTAACTGAAATGGATGATGTAGAAATTGTTGCGATATGTGATATTGATCAGGAAAGATTAAATAACACGGGGAAAAAATATAATATAGATAAAAGATATACTGATTACAAAAAAATGGTAGAAGAAAATGAATTAGATGTAGTTTATATAATCATGCCTCCACATCATTTATATGACATTGTTATAGAAATTTTAAAAAGAAAATTAAATGTATTTATAGAAAAACCGCCAGGAATTAATTTATTTCAAATTAAAAATATGGCTAATTTTGCAATTAAGAACAATTGTAAAACAATGTAGGTATTTTATAGATTGTTTAAGAGAAAACAAAGAATCCGAATGTAACTTTGTAGATGCAATTAAAACAATGGAATTGATTGAAAAGATTTACAAAAACAATATTTCTTCTTAAAATGGAGGTATAAAATGAAAGAGTTTGAAAAAGTTCAAGAAAGTGTTGAGTTTATAAAGAGTAAAATAAATATCAAACCTGAAATCGGAATAATCTTAGGAACAGGATTAGGTGCTCTTGCAGATAAAATAGAAGATAAAATAATTATTCCATATAAAGAAATACCTCATTTCCCAACTTCTACTGTTGAAACACATTTGGGAAATTTAGTTTTAGGGGAAATTGGAAATAAAAAAGTAGTTACAATGCAAGGAAGATTTCATTTATATGAAGGATATACTCCATATCAGGTTGTTTTTCCTATAAGAGTTATGAAATTACTTGGGATAAATATACTTATTGAATCTAATGCTGCTGGTGGATTGAATCCACTATTCAATAAAGGAGATCTTGTTATAATAGTTGACCATATAAATCTTACTGGACAAAACCCTCTTATCGGTGAAAATGATGAAAGGTTTGGTCCAAGGTTTCCAGATATGTCTTGCCCTTATTCAAAAGAATTAATTGAATTAACTGAAAAAGTTGGTATTGAAGAAAAAATTCCTTTAAAAAAAGGTGTTCTTGTTGGGCTTCTTGGTCCAAATCTTGAAACAAAAGCCGAATACAGATTTTTAAGGATAATAGGTGCAGATATGGTTTGTATGTCAACCGTTATAGAAGTTATTGCAGCAGTTCATCTTGGACTTAAAATACTTGGGATTTCTGTTATTACAGATATGTGTTTACCTGATGCATTAAAACCAGTTTCATTTGAAGAAATAGTTGAAGTCGCAAATTCTGCTGAATCTAAATTGACAAAAATAATAGAAAAAGTTATAATAAATTTATGAAAAAAGAAACAAAAATTAGAACAAGAACTAAACCTAAAATCACGATTAGGTGTAGAAATTGTTTTATGGTTGATAGTTATATGATAGAAGAAGGTAAAGAAATAAAATGTAAACATTGTGGAGCCAAAATTTATACTATAGATGCTATTTAATAAAAAAGGTAAGGAGGTGAATGATATCGGTGAATAACACAAATTTTGAGAAGATATTTAGACAATTTAAAAGGGAGGTAGAGAGAGAAGGAATAATAAAAGAGATAAAAGCAAGAGAATTTTATGAAAAACCAAGTGAAATAAGAAAAAGAAAAAAGATAAGAAAATATAGACCTCATTTAAATTCCTTCAAAAATAAATAAAATGACTCCCTTGATATATACAATTTCTTTGAATTCAAGTATAGATTTTTCTTTTTACTTAGACAACATTATAGATGAAGATGTCAATAGAATAAAAAAAATAAAAGTTGACCCTGGGGGAAAAGGTATAAATATTTCAAGGATGTTAAAAAAACTTGGAGAAAACTCAATTGCAATAACTTTTCTTGGAAAAGAGAATGGGAAGTTTTATAAAAATTTACTTAAGAAAGAAAAGATTAAAATCATACCTATACCAATTAAAGACAACTTGAGAAATATTTATAATTTCATATCAAAAGAAAAAGTTTTAAGATTTAATGAAAAAGGTCCTTTAATAAGCAAACAAGAATTAAATAAATTCTGGGAAATATTGTTAAATTTAAATTTCAAAAAAGGCGATTTTATAGTTATGTCAGGAAGTATCCCGCCTGGAATCAAAAATAATATTTATGCAGAGATTATTAAAAAAACAAGAAAATTTAAAGTTTTCCATATAGTTGATGCTGATGGAAATGTTTTGAAAGAGAGTATCAAAGAAAAGCCCTTGATAATAAAACCGAATTTAAATGAACTTGAAAGATGTTTTGGAATAAAGATTGAAAAATTTGAGACATTAAAAAATATATGCATTTCTTTAATAAATTCAGGTATTCATATCATTCTTATAACACTTGGAAAAAATGGCGCAATATTAACTACAAAACAAAATTTACTTTATTCAAAACCACCAGAGGTAGATTTTAAAAGTAGTATTGGTTGTGGAGATGCTTTCTTGTCTGGTTTTTTATATGAATTAAAAAATAGAAAAAATTATGAAGAATGTTTAAGATTTGCAGTTGCTTGCGGTGCAGCAAAAGCAGAAAAAGAAGGGACTGAAATGCCGAGTTTTTCTAAAATAAAAAAACTTTTAAAATATGTGGAAGTTTATGAAAATCCATTAAACCTTATTCTGTCTTAATCTAAAGGTTAAAAATATAAAACCACCTATTAAACTATTTAAAATTAAGGACAAAAAATTTAAAGTAGAAAGAGCATATGCATTATTTTCTCCAATAATATCAGAAAATAAAAAAATATATGTATATTCCCTAATCCCAAGTCCTCCAAGCGAAGGGATTAAAGTGGATATCCAGATTAGAGGAATAAAAACAAAAAAAAGTAAAATATTCACATTATCTTTAACAATTGAAATACATATGAGATATTGAGAAAAAATTGAAAGGATTTGTAACAAAAAACTCACTAAGATAGCAATTTTAAAATTTTTTCTATTTTCTGTAAAATAGAAATTTACTGCATCATACAAATTCAAAAGGATTTTATTCAAAAATTGAGGGATAAATTTTCTAATTGGTAAATATAAGATTGAAGCAATTTTCCTTTTTGAAAAAAAATAAAAAGAGAAAATCAATAGAAATGCTAAAATTAGATAAAAAAACCTTTTCCCTTCTTCATTATAAAGAAAAATGGAAATCGTCCCCATTATTATAACAGATAATGCGCCTATATATCTATCAATAAGAATTGAGATGCCACTTAAAAATTTCCTTTGCTCGTCTTTAACAATATAAAAAATCTTTACGATATCACCCCCTGCAGAAGTTGGAAGAAAATTGTTAAAAAATAAACCTATCATTGTAATTTTCCAAATTAAAAAGATTGAAAATTTTTTTTTAAAATAGATTTCAAGGATATATTTAAATCTCAAAGCAAGCAAAAAATTTATAAAAAATATTAAAAGATAGGAAAAACTCAAAAGAAATAAATTTGCGTTTTTTATAATATAGACAATTTCCTGAAAATTAAAACTTCTCAAAATTAAATAAATAAAAAAAACACTTACAAAGATTCTAATAAATGTAAAAATGATGTTTTTTTTCACTTTTTTCTGAGTATAAATTGTTCTATTTTTTTCAAAACGTCCGCTCTAAAATTTTCAAAGGTAATGAACCATTAAAATCTTTCTTTCTCGTCATTTAGTATATAATTAGAGAAAATAATAAGAGAAAAAATATTAAATTTTTTAAGTTTCATTTTCATCAACTTTTTCGCTATTTCTATATAACTCTTTTATTTTATGCAGAATACCATTAATAAATTTTGAAGAATCTTTATCACCGTATTTTTTAGATATCTCAATCGCTTCATTTATACTTACCACCGAAGGAATATCTTTTCTAAAAACAATTTCATATGTACCTATTCTTAAAATATTCCTATCAATATAACTCATCCTTTTTATATCCCAGTTTAAAGAAACTTTAGATATTATTTCATCTATTTCTTTTATATTTTTAATCACTCCTTCTATTATTTCTTTAGCAAAAGTTTTTACTTTTTCATTTTGTTCTAAGTTTTCAAAAAAAATTGTTTTATTTTCTTCTGTAATTTCTATATTATCTTCTCCTGTCATATCTATCTTATAAAGAATTTTCAAAGCAACTTCTCTTCCTCGTCTCCTAATCATATTATTATTCTATCATTAAGATTTAATGAACATCAACCCAAATTTTGAAAAATTTCCATCCATCGGATAAAAATTTTTCATCTGGCCAAATTAAAACTCCTTTATACCCATTCTCCCAAACTTTTGTTAGTTTATTTATAATATCTGATGCTTCCATCTCACCTATAATAACAGGTTTTTCTAATAAAAGATCATAAAAATGATAATTCAAATAATAATTATTTTCAAAACTATCATAATAATGGAACTGATAAAAATCGAGATTAAATTTTTTATAATAATTTAAATTAATTCTTGAAAGTGCTCCAACTGTCACTTTTTCCTTTTTTCTGTATTTTTTTATTAATTTAATAAATTCAAATATAAAGTTTTCTATTCTTGAGTTTTCTATTCTTAAATGTTCTGGTTCATTTATAATATCCCATCCATAAATAATGTCTTTTGTATCAATTTTTTTAAAAAATTCAGCAAAAAGTGATAACAATTTTTTCTGTAACTTAATATCGTTAAAAATTTCTGGATGCTCTCCTACCTTTACACCATTTTCTTCAAATACACCATCAGCAATTGTATAATCAAAAATAACAGGCAATATTTTTAAACCTGTTTTTTCAGCAACTTCAATTAATGTAGAAAAATCTCTATAAACATAATTATCAAAGGTAAACTTCCCTTTCTCATTAAAAATAACTGCACTTCTTAAATCACAAAATAAAAAAACTCTTACAACTTTTACTCCAATTTTTTTGAAAAAATTAAATTTTTCTGTAAGAATCTCTTTATTTGAAGAAAAACCACCATGTTCTTTCTCCCATGGATTTCTTCCAATATCCCATCCATAATTTATCCATGGAAGATTAATTCCAGAGTTGAAAATAAAATCAGTATTTCTTAAATTAATTTCTTCTACTTTTTCTCCATCTTTAGAAATGTATATTTTTTCGCCATTTTCATTAAATAAAAAATAATGATAAAAATTACTAACTGTTAACTTTCTTAAAAGTTGTCCTGTAAAGATTTCATATAATTTTATTTCTGAATAGTTATTCTTATGGAAAACGACTCCAATTACATAATTATTTGGATGCCATGCAATAGATTTTAAGTCATTTGGATTTTCATTTTCCTCAAGGACTTTAATTTCTCTTATAAATTGCCCATCTTTAGAAAATAAACCAATTTTACCATAATCATATGGCTCTAATTCTTTTACAAAAAATTCATCATTAGGGGAAATAGCGACTTTATTTCTGTTCAAAATACCATCTGGAGAAAAAACTGCATCCTTTCTATCAATAAATATATTAATTTTTTCTTTTTCAATGGAACGAAAATTTGAAATACATCCACAAAGGACTATTAATAAGAAAATATATTTCTTCAATTTTTATTTTTTTCTTTTTTTTCAACTAAAATTTCAATTTCTTCATACTTTTTAAGTAGATTTATAAGTTTTTCTGCCTCTTTTGGGATAGGGAATCCTTCTTTAAAAAGTATGTCTTTTAATCTTAAACCTTTTTTTTCATAAAATTCTTGATTTGCCTTATCATCTGAAAAAATTGCTCCTCCTTCAATAGATAAACCACCAAAAAAACCTTTACTTCTTCCATATGCAAGAATACTAACACCTGGAGAAACTTTACTTTCAAATTCTCTACCATCAGGACCAGCCGCAACACTAATATCTGTTCCAATTTTAACCTTTGTAGTTGTAAGCATCTTCAAACCATTTTCATTCATTATTAAAAGTATTAAATCTGTCATTTGAGCACCTATTTGCCATCCAAAACTCGCCTGAATAGAAGCAATAAAACCAGGTGCACTCCAAGTTCCTTTTTCCTTATCTCTTGCAATTACAATTCCTTCTCCACCCTTCCCTCCAATTATAAATCCACCTTTAAACTGCCTTATAAAAATAATCCCATAACATTCTTTAACAAGATAAACTGGAATTGATACATCCGGTCTTGTCAACATATATTCCAAAATCTCCTCTGCAACTTTAATTCTTTTTATATATTTATCTTTCGGTGCAGAAAATCCTTGTTTGAGAATTAAAACAATTAAGATTATTAATATTTTTTTCACTTTCTTCCTCCTTTCTTTATTTTACAAAATTTTATAAATTTTAAGGTAACCCTTCAACTGCAATAAAAGAATTTTCAGGAGGAATTGAAATGCCTTTTTCTGCCTTCATTATGTCATATTTAAGTATTTTAAAATTCTTATCAAGGTAATAAATCTTTATATCTTCTTTTACAGAACCATATCCTTGATCAAGATTTGTAAAAATTACTTCCTTAGAAATATTTGGGAAGATAATTATTGTATTTTTCATTTCTCCTAAAGTTGCTCCTGCAAAACCCTGATTTGAAAGTTTATCCGAATCTGCTATCAGAACTCTAATATTTCTAAATTTCATCTGTGGCCATTTATTAAATTCAATCCTTTGAATTTCAGAAAAACTAATTAGGCCAGAGATAAACCCAAAAACAAAAACATAAAAAAATTTTTTCATCCCTCCTCCTCAATTATTGCAATTGCTTCAATTTCAATAAGAATATTTTTAGGAAGATTAGAAACTTCAACTGTTGTCCTTGCTGGTTTATTTTTAAAATATTTTGCATAAACATAATTCATTTTTTCAAAATCCTTAATATTTTTCAAGTATATAGTAGTTTTAACAACACTATCAAGGTCTGCTCCTACTTTATCTAAAATATTCTTCATATTTTCTATTACAGTTTTTGTTTGAATTTCAATGTCTTCACTAACTATTTTACTTGTTTTAGGGTCAATTGGAATTTGTCCAGAAATAAAAATTAAATTTCTCCATTTAATTGCCTGTGAATAAGGACCAACAGGTAAAGGTGCTTTTTCTGTTATAATTCTCTCAAACATTTTTCAATTTCCTGTTTAACATAGTCAATATTTTCTTCAACTCTATTACCTTTTATTTCAATTTTACCTATAACTTTCCCCTCTTTCATTTCAATACTCTCTATAAATTTTCTCATTGCTTTGTTCTTCATAAAACCACTTCCATAGGTCGTAAATAGGAAAACTTTTTTATCTTTTAGTTCAACAGATTCAAGAAAACTTTTAACATAAGGGGTAACTCTCCCTACCCAAATAGGTGCTCCAATAAAAATTAAATCATAATTTTCAAGATTGGGAATCTTTTCTATTTCACTATCTTTCCCTGTGATTGCTCTTATACAGTTTTTAAAAAAATTGCTTTCCTTCTTTTTTTCTTCCAACTCAAATAAACTTACATCAAGATTTCTTTCTTTGAGGAATCTATAAATATTTACAGCAAGTTTTTTTGTCTTCCCAGTTAATGAAAAATAAACTATAATTATTCTCATCAAAAATAATTATAACATATCAAAAAATAAAAAAAAGTTAAGTTTTAATATTTTCTCAGTTTAACTGCAGTTTCAACAAAAATTCTATAATTTTCAATATGTCTTGGTAATAACTTAGACCAAGTGTTTGGAGCGCTTGTTGGACATAGAATAAATCCACCATCTGGCTTTCCTTCCTCTATAATCTTTTCAACAACTTCTTTCATCTTTTCTGGAGTTAAAATATCAAAGTAGCCATCTTCAACCCCTCCTTCAAGACACATTTTCCCTTTACTTATTTCTTTCATTTGTTTTAACTCTATTTTTGAAACAGGAGGTGGTTCTACAGGATTCAAACAATCAACACCCATTTCTATAAATTCGTTTAAAACAGGAGCCATATCTCCATGACAGTGAACCCATACAAGTTTATTTTCGCTATGGATTAAATCTATTATCTTCTTATCATAGTTAAAAACAAACTCTCTAAAATCTTTTAAAGAAGCAAGCGGAGGAATGCATAGTTCAGGACCAACATATCCAAAACCGTCTCCTATTTTATTTGAGAGAATATATTTTATAAAATTTTCAATTTTTTTGAATTCCCTTTTAATCATTGTGTGTAATAATTCTCTATAATCATAAAGAAAATAACTGAAAATTTCAGACCCCATTAATCTATGGACAGCATACATTGCCTCATCAATACCTATTAAAATTAAACCCCTTTCTCCAACTTTTTTCTCAAATTCAAAATAAGAATCAATTTTGGGAAGTTGATTAACATCTGGAAGTGAAAGATATTTTTCAGCATCTTTTACATCTTCAATAAAATGTTTTATTACTCTTCCTGGAGACCCATCAATTTTCATTTTTGAAATCTGTATTAAATCTCCTTTTGGTGTCTTTATCTTTGTAATTATTTCCTTTGTTTCTCCTATTATTCTTTCTTCACTTTCTATATTGTAAGGCGATGGAGGTCTTTCTTCTTGCTTCGGCCCCCAAATTTCAATTGTCTCAAGGTCATATTTAACAACAAGTTCACATAATGGTTTAAAGTTTTCTGTCTGGAAAATAGGACTTACTCCCCAAATTCTTATTGGCATTCTATCAACTTGTTGGCATTTAAAAACTCTTTTGAGTCGTTGTCTATGTGTCATTTGAATATTTCTTTATACTCATCAACAACATCACTAACAAATTTTCTCATACCTTCTGCTGTTTCAAGGTCAACCCCACTTACAATCCCTTCGTCATTTACAATTTCTTCCTTTAACTTAATTCCGTCTTCAGGAAAATATGCATCTTTTTTAAAATCATTCCATCCAATTTTACCCCTCAAATAGTCATCAATTCTACCTGCAAATGGACTTACATATCTTGCTCCTGCCTTACTTGCTAAGATTGCTTGTTCAACCTTCATAATCAGTGTTACATTCACAGATATACCTTCTTTTGAAAGTTTATAAATTGTTTCAAGACCATCAAAATTATCTTTTTCTTCTAACGAAGGATTTACTGGTATTTTTATTACAACATTATTAGCAACTTTATTAAATTTTTCATAAAGAATCTTTGCTTCCCTATACATACTTTCATAATCTGTTCCAATGACTTCTAAACTTACAGGACGATTTTTTCCAGCAATTTCAAGAATTTTCTTTATATATGTTTCAATATTTATCTTTTCTCCTTTCTTTTTTAATTCATCCACTGCACTTTTAATAAGAGAAGGATTTGTTGTAACACCATCAATTATCCCTAAGGAAAACGCAGTTTCTATTTCATCTATCTTTGCAGTATCTATGAAAATTTTCATCTTTATCTCCTGTGTTTAAAAATTATATTTCACTTTTTTCTTTAAATCAATTAAAATCAATTTTATGAAGATAGTTATATGTCCGAATTCTTTTAAAGGTTGTTTAAGTTCTGTTAAGGTTGCAAAAATTATTAGAAGTGAAATTAAAAAGTTAATTCCTTCAGCTGAAACAATAAATTTCCCAATCGCTGACGGAGGAGACGGAACACTTGAAGTATTAAAAAATGTTATTGGTGGGAAATTTATTGAACTTATAGCACGGGACCCTCTTTTAAGGGAAATAAATACCAAATATATAAAAAAAGGAGAAAATGCTTATATTGAAATGGCTAAAATTTCTGGACTTGCAATTTTGAAAGAAAAAGAGAAAAACCCATTAAAAACAACAACATATGGACTTGGGCAATTAATTTTAGATGCAATAGAAAAAAAATGTAAAAATATTTATTTAGGAGTTGGAGGAAGTGCTACAAATGATGGAGGGATTGGTGCTTTAACTGCTCTTGGATTTAAGTTTATAGATCAAAAAGGCAAAGTTATTTTTCCAGGAAAAGGAGAGGACTTATCAGACATCAAAGAAGTTCAATATCCGGATAATTATGAGAGGTTAAAAGAAATTAAATTTATAGTCCTTTCAGATGTAAAAAACCCTTTATACGGGAAAAATGGTGCTGCATATGTTTATGGACCACAAAAAGGTGCAGATAAAAATACTATAAAAATCCTTGATTATGGCTTGAGAAATTATGCAAAAATTATCAAAAAATACAAAAATATTGATGTAAATAAGATTAATGGTGCTGGTGCTGCTGGTGGAATTGTTGCTGGATTTTTATCTTTTTTAAATGCAAAAATTGTTTCAGGGATAGAAGAGATTTTAAAAATTGGAAAATTTGAGGAAAAAATTAAAAATGCAAATCTTATCATCACTGGAGAAGGGAAAATTGACAGACAAACATTTTATGGAAAGGGAGTTGGAATAATTTTAAAATATTCAGAAAGATATAAAATCCCAACAATTATTCTTGTTGGAATTGTAGATGAACAAGTATATAAATTTGTAAAAAGCCCTTATATTTCAATTTTTAGTATTGTGCCCGGTCCTTGTTCTATTGAAAATTCAATCAAAAATTCTGAAAAGTATATAAAGATTAAAACAAACCAACTTATAAAATTTTTGACAATCAGATTTTAAAGGATTAAATTTATTATTAATGACCGAATATATAAAAAAAAGAGATGGTTCTATTGTTAAGTTTCAGCCAGAAAAGATTGAATTTGCTATATATAAAGCACTTAAATCAGTAAATATTGATGACTTTAATCTCTCTATAAAACTTACCAATCAAGTAATAGAAAGAATAGATAAAGAAAAAATCCCAACAGTTGAAGAAGTTCAGGATATTGTTGAAAAAGTTCTCATTGAAAATGGTCTTTATGATGTTGCAAAGGCATATATTTTATATAGAGAAAAAAGAAAACAGATAAGGGAGAGTAAAAAGATTCTTGGAGTTGAAGATAAACTTAAACTTTCAGTTAATTCAATTAATGTTTTAAGAAAAAGATATCTTTTAAGAAATGAAAATGGTGAAATTATAGAAACACCAGAAAAATTATTTCAAAGAGTTGCAAAACATGTTGCAATCTGTGAAAAAGAAAAAAATAGATATGAGGAGGAGTTCTTTAATATTATGTCAAATCTTGAATTTTTACCAAATTCTCCTACTTTAATGAATGCAGGAACACCTCTTGGACAACTTTCCGCATGTTTTGTTTTACCTGTTGATGATTCAATTGATGGAATTTTTACAACTCTTAAAAATATGGCTATAATTCATAAAAGTGGGGGAGGAACTGGTTTTTCTTTTTCAAATTTAAGACCAAAAGGGGATATTGTCGGTTCTACAAAAGGTGTTGCTTCAGGTCCTATTTCTTTTATGGAAATTTATGATAAAGCAACAGAGATTGTAAAACAGGGTGGAAAAAGAAGAGGTGCAAATATGGGTATTTTAACTTATAACCATCCTGATATATATGAATTTATAACAGCGAAAAGAAAAAATATACTTACAAATTTCAATATTTCAGTAAGTGTGAGTGATGAATTTATGGAAAAAGTTATTAAAAAAGAAAAATATCCGTTGATAAATCCAAGAAATAATAAGAAAGTTAGAGATGTCTATGCTAATGAAGTATTTGATTTAATATGTCAATCAGCATGGGAAGTTGGAGACCCAGGAATTATATATATTGATGAAATAAACAGACATAATCCAACTCCAGAATTAGGAAAGATTGAAAGTACAAATCCATGTGGTGAACAACCATTACTTCCTTATGAGTCGTGCAATCTTGGTTCAATAAATTTAACAAAAATAGTGGAGAATGGAAAAATAAACTGGGAGAAACTTGAGAAAATTATTGAAATTTCTATTAGATTTCTTGATGATGTGATTGATGTAAATCATTATCCTATTCCGGAAATTGAAAAAATTACAAAAGGAAATAGAAAAATTGGTCTTGGAATTATGGGGTGGGCTGATTTTTTACTTGAATTAAAAATACCTTATGGAAGTAATGAAAGTTTTAATCTTGCAGAAAGATTAATGAAATTTATAAGTCAAAAGGCATTTGAATATTCTGTCTTACTTGGAAGAGAAAAAGGGTCTTTCCCAAACTTTGAAAAATCAATCTATTATCAAAAAATTGATGCCTTAAGAAATGTAACAAGAACAACAATTGCTCCTACTGGAAGTATAAGCATAATTGCAAATTGTTCAAGTGGAATTGAACCAATCTTTGGAGTTGCTTTTATAAGGAATATACTTGAAGGTAGTAAGTTTCTTGAAATAAATCCTGTATTTGAGAAATTTGCAAAACAAGAAAACTTTTTAACATCAAACATATTAAAAGAGATTATAAAAACAGGCTCTTTAAAAAATGTAAAAGAAATCCCAGAACAATATAAAAAAATATTTTTAACTGCTCTTGATATTCCCCCAATAATCCATTTAAAAATGCAATCAATTTTTCAAAGATATACAGACAATGCAGTTTCAAAAACTATAAATCTTCCTAAGGATGCAACGATTGAACAAGTTAAAGAAATTTTTATAAATGGATGGTTTATGAAATGTAAAGGTGTAACAGTTTTCAGATATGGAATCAAAGAACAGCAAGTTCTCTCTTACGGTAATATATCAGAAGAAGAATTTGGATATTTAATGTTACAAGATGAAATTTCAAGTTGTTCAAAAGGAATTTGTATCTATTAATAAGGAGTTAGAATGGAAAAAGCAAAATACTGGAAAGAACTTGATAATAAAAAAGTACAGTGTCATCTATGCAATCATTTCTGTATAATTGAACCTGATAAAGTGGGTAAATGCGGAGTAAGATTAAATCAAGATGGTGTTTTATATTCTCTCGTTTATGGCGAAATTGTTGCTGAAAATATTGATCCTATTGAAAAAAAACCATTTTATCACTTTTTTCCAGGAAGTTTTTCTTTTTCAATTGCAACTTGTGGATGTAATTTTTTCTGCCCTTTCTGTCAAAACTATGAAATTTCTCATCCACCAAAAGAAGGTAAAATTTTTACTATGAGAAAAAGAAAACCAGAGGAAATTGTTAAACTTGCAAAACAATATAATTGTCTTTCAATTTCGTATACATACACAGAACCAACTGTCTTTGGTGAATTTGCTTTTGATGTATGTAAAATTGCAAAAAGAGAAGGACTTTATAATAATTTTGTTACAAATGGTTATATGAGTAAAGAATTTTTAAAAGATATTTCAGAATTCCTTGATGCAGCGAATGTAGACCTTAAAGGAGATGAGGAATTTTACAAAAAGTTACCACAGGCAAACCAAAAATATGTTATTGAAAATATTGAATTAATGAGAAAATTAAATATATGGGTAGAGGTTACAACTCTTTTAATTCCTGAATATAATGACAGTGAAAAACAGATAAGAGATATAGCAAAAAAAATAAAAAATATAGATGAAACAATTCCGTGGCACATAAGTAGATTTTTCCCACATTATAAAATGTCTAATCACTATCCAACTGAAATAGAAAAAATAAAAAGAGCAAGAAAAATTGGTTATGAGGAAGGTCTTTTATATGTTTACACTGGAAATATTGTTGGAGATGAAGGGGAAAATACTTATTGTCCTTATTGCAAAAGTTTATTAATTGAAAGATATGGATACAGAATAATAAAAAATGAAATAAAAGATAATAAATGCCGATTTTGTGGAAAAGAAATTGACGGGATTTTTAAAATTAAAGTATAATTAATCTGAAAGGAGGTGAGTCATGAAAAAAATAAAATTAAATTTTCTGATATTATTTTTCTTTACAGGAAAACTTTTCTCAGCTATGGAATTTGGATATAAATTTACACCTGAAAAAGATATACTTTTTATAACAAAAGACAATAATTTTCTTGTTCAACCACAGAGTATTATGGCTCATGGAAATATGTTGTATTTTGCTGCTCAGGATTTTACAAAAAACAGAGAACTACTTGTGAAAAAAGTTAAGGAAATAAAAGTTATTAAAGATGAACCAAAAAGAAAAATTATAAAAGCAACCTATTCGTTGGGTTCTGAAAAAGAATATCCTGATTATTCATTAATACTTTTCCTTGAAATCAGAGAAGAATTTCCTTTTTTAGTTATATACTCTAAATTTGTTTACAATGGGGAAGGAACTTCTGAATGTGGAATTAACTGGGCGATGGAAAATGCTTATGAACCATATAAATATTATACTATTCCAGAAAAAGGAAAGATTTCAACACATAAACTTGAAAAAACTAGAAAAACAACGATTGGACTAGCAAACTGGATTTTCGCAAATACAGGAAAAGGAGAAGGTGGTGGATTGATTGCTCCTGCTGTAACTTTGGGAAAAGGAGAAGATTTCATTTTTATAAATACTATCCCTCCAAAGAAAAAACTATCTAAAGGCGAATCAATAGATGTTTTTATGATTTTTATGCCTATAAATAAAAACTTTAAAATACTTGAGGAATTGTTCCAAAAAATTAAAGATATTAAATGGGAATATGAAAAATTTTAAAAAGGAGGGGAAAATGGCTTTAACCGATGAAGAAAAAAATAAAATAATTGAGGAAGAAAAATTGAGATTAAAAATTAGACTAAAGTATGAACAGAAATCTTCGGGACTTTCTGGAGTTTTATCAACTATATGTCCTGGATTGGGGCAGATTTATAATGGTCAATTAGGAAAAGCATCTTTTATAGGACTATCAATAATTATAAGTATAGTTTTACTATCCTTAGGAATTACTTTCTGGGTAAAAGGGGTTCCTCAAAAAGGAGAAAAAGTTGGTCTTACAGAAGAAAAACAGGTTGAAATGACAGAAGAAGGTGTGGTGATAGAAGAAGAAAAAACAGAAAAAAATCAAGATAAAAAAGAAAGTAAACCTAAATCACCATATATTCTCACAATTTTAGGAGTAGTTGGATTGTGTTATACTTGGAATTATGCTGTAAAGGATGCTGTTAAAACCTCTCAAAAATTAAATGAACAGGCAATAAAAGAATTATAGATTTTTAAGTTTAAATATTAAAAAACCAAGTTCAGAAGCCATATCAACATAATTTACAAATATATTCTTTGATAAATTAAGTCTTGTTGGAGCAAAGTTTAAAATACCTTTAATTCCAGATTTTATCATATGTTCTGCTACTTCTTGTGCTTTATCAAAAGGAACACAAATTATACCCACTTCAATTTTATTTCTTTTTAAAAACTCAGGCATCCTATCCATACTCATAATTTCTATTTCTTCTATTTTCTTTCCTATTTTATTTGGGTCATTATCAAAAGCACCTATTATTTCCATATTCATAGAGGAAAACCCTTTATATCTAATTAAGGCAGAACCTAATCTTCCAACTCCAACAAGAATTACTTTTATTTTTTTATCAATACCAATTATTTTCTTAAGCATTTTAATTAAATTATCTACATCATATCCAACACCTCTTTTCCCAAATTTCCCAAAATAAGATAAATCTTTTCTAAATTGCACGGGTGAAATATTCAATGAGAAAGTTATTTCTTTTGAAGAAACAATTTTTTTCCCTTCTTTTTTTAAATTTAATAAATTTCTTAAGTAAACTGGTAATCTTTTTATTGTATCCCCTGGAATATTCTTCTTTAACATCTTGTTTTCCCTCCAGAGATATTTATCGTTGTTCCAGTGATATAACTTGCAAGATCTGATATCAAAAAGCAAACAAGATTTGCAACTTCTTCAAGTTTACCAACCCTTTTTAAAGGTATTGCTAATTTTTCATATGATTTCCTAAGTTCTTCAACAGTTATACCTCTTGTATAAGCAAGTGCTCTTTCATATTCAAAACTTCTTAAACCAGTAGGTTCAAGTATTCCAGGTGCCACTCCTACAACCCTAATATTAAATTTCCCAAGTTCTTTTGCCCAACTCCTTGTAAAAGAATATATTGCTGCTTTTGTTGCAGCATAAACACTCTGTCCTTCAGACCCTTCAAGACCTGATTCAGAAGAGATATTGATTATTACTCCATTTTTATTTTTTATCATTTCTCTTGCGACTGCCTGACTACATAAAAAACAACCTTTCTGATTAATATTGACGATTTTATCAAAAATCTCTTCTGTTATTTCTTCTTTTCCCTGTGGATCAACTAAAAGTCGTGGTATTAATATTCCTGCATTATTGACAAGATAGTTTATCTTCTCAAATTTTAAAATTGTTTTTTTTACAAGATTTTCTACTTCATCTTTTTTTGAAACGTCTGTTTTTATAAAAATAACTTTATCTTTGAAATCTTCAAACTCTTTTAAAGTTTTTTTTGCCTCATCCTCATTTATATCTGCAATCACAACAAAAGCACCTGCCTCAAGCAATTTTTTAACAATTGCCTTCCCTAATCCAGCTACTCCTCCTGTAACAATTCCTGAAAAATTTTTTAAATCTATCTCAACCACTTTTCCCCTCCTTTTTATATATATTTGTCAAGAATAATACATTTAAAATCTCATCTTTAAAACTTTCTCTATATAAACCCTGTTCAATCTTTTCTTGAATAACTTCTCTTATAGATTTTTCAACAAGTTTTCCGTAAAGCATTTTATAGAATAAGCATCTGAAAAAAATCCACCTATTTTCAGATAAGGAACAATCAATTCTATAAATCTTTTATCATCTAATTCCCTAAATTTATATAAAGTTTTTCTCATCTTAATTTCTATAATATTATATACAAAAAAGAAGGAAAATTAAATGTTAATCAACATTGGTGAAAAAATGAAAAACGTAAACGAATTTAAAAAATTGCACGATTTGACTATTTTTGTTTTTTATGAGTAAATAAAGAAAAAAGGAGGAGAAAAAGTGAAAAAGGCAGTGGGGATAGATTTGGGAGGGACATATATAAAAGCAGGACTTGTTGATGAAACTGGTAAAATTTTAAAGAAACAACAATTTCCAACTCTTGCAGAAAAAAATGATAGACAACTCGTGCTTACTCAAATTGAAAAAAGTATTGAATTTGCTTTTGAAATTGATATTGAAGGAATAGGAATTGGAACACCAGGAGTTGTTGATGATGAAGGAATTGTTTATGAAGCACCAAATCTTCCTGAATGGGATAACATTAATTTAAAAAAAATATTTGAAGAAAAATTTAAAAAGAAAGTTGTTGTTGAAAATGATGTAAATACTATAGCATGGGGAGAATATCTTTTTGGGGCAGGAAAAGGAAGTAAAACTATGATATGTATAACTCTTGGAACAGGTCTTGGTGGAGGAATAGTCAAAGATGGTAAACTTCTAAGAGGAGGAAAATATTCTGCTATTGAAATAGGTCATATTACGATTGATTATAAAGGTCCAAAATGTAAATGTGGAAATATAGGATGCATAGAAAGATTTGTAGGAAGAGATTATATTGTTGAAAGGGCTATTAAAGGAATCAAGGAAGGTAAAAAAACTAAAATTTATCAACTTGTTAATGGAGACCTTGATAAGATAACTCCTAAAACAATTTCAGATGCATATAATCTTGGAGATGAATTTGCAGAAAGTATATGGATAGATGTGGGTGTCTGTCTTGGTGCGATGTTTGCAAGTTTAGTCAACCTTTTAAATCCTGATCTAATAGTAATTGGAGGTGGAATTGCACAGGCAGGTAAAATTTTATTTGATACGATTGAAAAGACAATTAAAGAAAGAGCAATGAAAATTTTATCAAAAAATTTAAGAGTTGTTCCTGCCGGCCTTGGCGTTGATGCTGGGATTGTTGCAGCAGCATCTTTAATTTTCCAGAAATGAAAATAATATTTTTTGGAAGCGATAATTTTGGAATTCCGTCACTTGAAATATTAAAAAAGAATTTTCAACTTGTATCTGTTGTTACATCTCCAGATAAACCTAAAGGAAGGGGGCTAAAGATATCT
This sequence comes from Candidatus Omnitrophota bacterium, assembly GCA_023819545.1. GTDB lineage: Bacteria > Ratteibacteria > UBA8468 > B48-G9 > JAFGKM01 > JAMWDI01. The sequence goes on along the minus strand of JAMWCA010000004.1, from coordinate 2,303 downwards.
CCGACACCTGTAAAAGAATGGTCTATGACAAATGGAATTGATGTTTTTCAACCTGAAAGATTTGAAGATAGTTTTATAGATAAAATAGAAAAAATTTCACCTGATTTAATAGTTTTGATTTCTTATGGTAAAATTCTTCCCTCTTCAATATTAACTATTCCAAAAATTGCTTCTATAAATGTTCACCCATCACTTTTACCAAAATATAGAGGGCCAGCACCAGTTGAATGGGCTTTAATTAATGGAGAAACAAAGACAGGAATAACAATAATAAAAATGGATGAAAATATAGATACAGGAAATATCATACTTCAAAAAGAAGTTGAAATTTTACCTCTTGATAATGCATTTACATTAAAAAATAGGTTATCTATCCTTGCTGCTGATGTTTTATATAAAGCAATAGAAATAATAAAACAGGATGGGAAAACTTATCCTCAAGAAGGTGAAGCATCTTATGCTCGTAAATTAAAAAAACAAGATGGTTTAATAAAATGGCAAAATCCAGCAGAAAAAATACATAATCTTGTAAGAGGAGTTATAATCTGGCCAACTGCTTATACATACCTATCAACAAACTCAACAAAAAAACTTGTTAAAATATATAAAACAGAAATAGGGCAAAGAGAAGGAAAGTTTGGAAAAGAAGGAGAAATAATAAAAATAGAAAAAGATTATATAGAAGTTGCCTGTGGAGAAGGAACAATAACGATAAAAGAATTACAACTTGAAGGAAAAAAAAGGATGACAGTTTCTCAGTTTTTGTGCGGTTATAGAAATCTATTAAAATTTTTTGGGTAAAAAGGAGGAAGAAATGAAAAGAATTTACATTTTAATTTTTTTGATTTTAATTATTTCTTTATTTTGTCAGGTAAAAACAGAAGTGAAGACAGGACAAACTACAGTTGAAGAAGTAATTAAATATGAGGGGCCAAAAGCAAGGATAGCAGTTGCAAAGTTTGATGTAAAAGCACACAAAGCAACATGGGAAATGGGAAACGGTTTAAGAGATATGCTTGTTGATGCACTTTTTAAAACTGGTAAATTTATAGTTATTGAAAAAGATGCAATAAAAGACCTTGAAGAAGAATTTAAATTCACAGAAACTGGCTGGACTAAAAAAGAACTAGAAAAAGGAACATTTGAGGTTGCTGATATAATTGTAGTTGGAGCAATAACTGCTTTTGAACCCCATGCAGAAGGAACAGGTGGAGGTGGGTTTGTAATACCAACACCTTTCGGAGTAGGTATTGCGATTAAGAAAGAAGAGGCATATATTCAAGCCGTAATAAGATTGGTAGATGTAAGAACAAGGAGAATTATAAATTCTACAACTGTTGAAGGGAAAGCTTCAAAATCAAAAGTTGGTGTTGCTGGTGGCGCAGGAATTGGTGGAGTTATACTTGGTGGTGGATTTGAAAAATATAAAAATACTCCTACTGGAGAAGCAGTTATGATTATGCTAAATAATGCAGTAAATGAAATATCAAGATTGGTTCCTGAAAGTTATTATAGATATGGAAGTAAAGAGGGAGAAAAGAAATATAAAAATGAGCCAGATGGTTTTAGAGGAATAAAATGGTCCACATTTAATACTCAAGTTCCAAATTTGAAACTAATAAAAGAAGAAGGAAATTTTAAAGAATATATAAAAACAGATGATAGTATGCAGATAGGAAAAGCAAAACTTGAAAAAATCACTTATAGATTCTATAAAGACCAGTTTGAGAGTGTCTTAGTTGAAACAAAAGGAAAAGAAAATTTTGAAAATTTAAAAATTGTAACTATTGAGAGATTTGGCGAAGGGAAAAAAATAGATGAAAATGAATACCTATGGGAAGGACAAGTTACAACAATATATTTGAAATATCAACAAGTAGAAGAAAAAGGCATTCTCAAAATGATTTCCGAAGAAATGAAAAAGAAAATTGAAGCAGATACAGGTTTTTAAAATTTTAAAATAAGTTCTGATAACCAAGAAAGAAAAAAAGCAATTGAAAAGTGTAAAAAATCTCTTTATTTAGCAGAAATAATTGAAGCAAAATGCTGTGTTAACATTTCTGGTTCAAGAGGAAAAACTTGGGATGGACCTGACAAAAAAAATTATACAAAAGAAACATTTGATATGATTGTTGAGATAGTAAGAGAAATTATTGATGAAACTGCTCCTTAAAAAGGTGAATTAAATTACAGAGTTTTTTTAAAAGAAATTAATAAATTGGACAAAGATATTCCATTGATGCTTGAACATTTATCAACTCAACAAGAATATAGAAAAGCAAAGGAATATATTTTGAAAATAG
>JAMWCA010000057.1 GCA_023819545.1 Candidatus Omnitrophota bacterium | reverse complement strand
TTCTCCAATAATATCTCCACTTTCTACAATATCTCCTTTTTTAACAATTGATTTAAAGTCCCATTTAATACTTCTATCAAGAGGTGGAATATCAACGCCTCTTACTATGAAATCACCTTGTTTTTCTATCTGTAATAAAGGTCTTTGTATTCCATCAAAGATATTTTGAAGAAGTCCTGGCCCAAGTTCAACTATTAATGGCAGTCCGGTTCCAAAAACAGGGTCCCCAACTTTAAGACCTTCTGTTTCTTCATAAACCTGAATTGAAGCAATATCTCCTTCAAGTCGTATGATTTCTCCAATAAGTTTTTCCTCTCCAACTCTAACAACATCAAACATCCTACTTGTTTTCATCCCTTTTGCCTGAACAAGAGGTCCAGAAACCTTTATTATTTTCCCTATATCCATTTTAATCTCCCTTCATTCCGGTTGCTTTTTTAATTAATTCATCAATTATTTTAATACCTTTATTCTCTCTACTTTTTAAACTTGGTATCACCATCATTTTTTTTAAGTTAATAAATTTCATAAATTTATCCTGATTAAAAACTTCTTCTGTAATAAAAATACATATTACCCTACTTATATCAATCTTTTCAATAATTTCTTCTGCTTCTTTATCTGAATTAGCAAAAAATGTTTCAATATTAAAAGCAGAGAAAAATTCAATCGTTGTTTTGTCTCCGATAAAAATTATTTTGTCTTCCATTTAAGATAAAATTTTACCCTAAAATTTAGAAATTTTAAATTTTTTAAAGTTTGAAATTTTTTTAAAAAATATTAAAATTAATTCTGATATAAATTTTCCTTTAAAAACAAAGATGAGGAAAAAAATAATTTTTTTAATTTTCGTTGTTGTTTTTTCCTTTGCTAAAGGAGAGAAAAACCTTGTTATTATTTCACCTCATTGGGAAGGTATTAAAATTGAAATTACGAAAGCTTTTTGCGATTGGTATGAAAAAAATTATAAGGAAAAAGTAAAAGTTGAATGGATTGACCAAGGAGGAACAAGTGACAATTTAAAATATGTTGAATCTCTTTTTAAAAAAAATCCAGAAGGAATAGGAATTGACCTTTTTTTTGGTGGTGGATTAAGTCCATATTTAAAACTTAAATCTGAAAATTTACTTTTAAAATATAAATTACCCCAAAATTTATTAAAAAAAATACCTAAACATTGTGCAGGAATACCAAATTATGATGAAGAATTTTATTGGTATGGAGTAGTACTTTCAGGTTTTGGCATTCTTTATAATAAAAGGGCTTTAAAATTTTTAAAATTACCCATTGCAAAAACATGGAAAGACCTTGGCAATCCAATTTATTATTCTTTAATTGGAGCAGCAGACCCAAGACATAGTGGAAGTATGCACATGATGTATGAAATAATTTTACAAACATATGGCTGGGAGGAAGGATGGAGAACAATCTTTGCTATTGCTGGAAACACGAAAAACTTTTCAACAAGTGCTTCTGAAGTTGCAAGAGAAACATCAATTGGTGAAGCAGTTCTATCTTTATGTATTGATTCATATGCTCTCGCACAAATTGAAGTCAATGGAAAAGAAAATATGGGATTTATTCTACCCGAAGGTGAAACTGTTATAAATCCTGATTGTATTGGGATTTTAAAAGGAGCGCCAAATATTGAAATAGCAAAGAAATTTATTGATTTTCTATTTACCTATGATGGACAGTTATTATGGATTCAAAAAAAGGGAAAAAAAGGAGGACCAAAAGAATACTCTCTTAATAGATTTCCTGTTATGCCTGAAATCTACGATAATCCCGAATTAGAAATAGATATAAATCCATATAAAATTAAAAACACAATAAAATATGATTTCCAACTTGCAGCAAAAAGATGGAATTTAATTGATGATATGATTGGTTGTATGATAATTGATTGCCATAGTGAATTAAAAAAAGCATGGTATATTATTTCAAAAACTAAAAACAAACATCTGAAAGAAAAATTTTATGAAATCCCTTTTGATAAAAAAGTCCAGAGATTTTTATGGGAAAACTGGAAAGACCCAATTTTTAGAAATAGATATATAAACGAATGGATAAATTTTTCTTTAAAAAAATTTAAGGATATTATTGTAGAAAGTAAGTTTTTAATGTAAATTAAAAAATATGGCCAAAGAAATTTTAACAGTAGAAAATATAGACAAAAGTTATAACGGGAAAGTAGTTTTAAAAAATATAAATTTCACTGTTTATGAAAATGATTTCTTTTTTATACTTGGTCCATCAGGATGTGGAAAAACTACTCTTTTAAGAATAATTGCTGGATTTGTAGAACCAGATAGAGGAAGAGTAATACTCAACAAAAAAGATATAACAAAAATCCCTCCAAATAAAAGAAATATTGGATTTGTTTTTCAGAATTACGCACTATGGCCACATATGAAAGTTATAGAAAATATTGCTTATGGATTGAGGGTAAAAAACTATACAGAAGAATTCATAAAGAAAAAGGTAAACGAAATAATAAAAATAACAAGATTAGAAGGATTAGAAAATCTTTACCCATCACAGATTTCTGGTGGACAACAACAAAGAGTTGCTCTTGCAAGAGCACTTGTAGTTAATCCGCAAATTTTACTTCTTGATGAACCACTAAGTAATTTGGATGCAAAATTGAGAGATGAATTAAGAAGAGAGATAAAAAGAATACATAAAGAAACAGGAATAACAATGGTCTATGTGACTCATGACCAGAAAGAGGCAATGACACTTGGAACAACAATAGGTGTTATGAAAGATAAAGAAATAGTGCAAATTGGTTCTCCATATGAAATCTATACAAATCCAATTGATATTTTTGTTGCTTCATTTATTGGAGAGATAAATACTTTAAAAGGGGAAATAGTTAAAAAAGAGCAAGACATTTTTAAAATTGAGACAGAAGAAGGAATTTTCTTTGTTAAAACAAAAAAACAAATTAATTCAGAAAATGTTTATATATCATTCAGACCAGAAAGTGCAATAAATGAAGAAAAAGTAAATGTTATAAAAGGGAGATTACACGATTATGAATTCTATGGAGATATTGTAAAGATTAATATAATTACTCAAAAAGGCAATTTATTCAAAATTGGAATTTATACCAAAGATTTCAACAAATATAAAAAGGGAGAAAACATTGTTTTTTCAGTGAGCGAAGATAGAATAATGGTTTTTGAACAATGAAAAGAAAAATTGTATTCACTTTGATCTTAATATTTTTTCTTTTTTCTCTTGTTTATCCTGTTTCTTTTATTCTCTTGCAATCTTTCTATCATGATGGCAAATTTACACTTGAAATATTAAAAATTGCACTTACCAATTATATTATAAGAAAATCAATCATCAATAGTTTTTTGCTTGGCGTAATTGTAGTTTTAACTACAAGTTTAATTGGAATTCCACTTGCTTTCATATTTGACAGATTTAGTTTTAAAGGAAAGTCAATATTAAGAATTTTATTTTTGCTACCAATGATTGCAAGTCCATTTGTAGGGAGTATAGGAATAAAACAAATTTTATCAAGATTTGGGAGTTTAAATATCTTACTTATTAAACTTGGATTAGTTAAAAATCCTATATCTTGGATTGGCTCAGGCTTTCTTGGAATAGTAATTTTACAAACTCTGCATCTCTATCCAATTATGTTTTTAAATATTTCTGCTTCTTTAAATAATTATGATATTTCTGTAGAAGAAGCATCTTATAATCTTGGAGCAAATGCCTTTCAAACATTTTTTAAAATTATTTTTCCATTAATCTTGCCTGGATTTTTTGCAGCAAGTTCAATAATATTTATATGGGCAATAACAGACCTTGGCACTCCTCTTGTTTTTGAATTTAATAATCTCGTTTCAGTAAAAATTTTTTATACTCTAAAAGATATAAATACTAACCCTGTTGGCTATGCTCTTGTTTTTATAATCCTTCTCTTAACTCTCATCCTTTTTATTTTTACAAAAAAATATATAGGGAAAACTCCTTATACAACTGGAAGAACACAAGTTCAAACGAAAGAGAAAAATCTACAAGGAAAAAAACTATTTTCCCTCTATATTTTTTTATTTCTTATTCTTTTAATAAGTCTCATACCTCATTTTTCTTTAATTTTTTACTCTTTTTCAAAAAAATGGTTCTTTTCAATTTTACCTTCAGAATATACAAATGAGTATTACAAAATTGTATTCACCCATAGATTAACAAAAACCGGTATTTTCAACAGTTTGATTTATAGTTCAGTAAGTACAGTTATTGACATTCTTTTTGGTTTTTTAATCGGTTATATACTTTGTAGATGGAAAATAAAAGGAAAAGGACTTCTTGATATACTTTCAATGATGCCACTTGTTATTCCTGGCATTGTGATTGCTTTTGGATATGTTACAACTTTTTCAAATACAATTTTAGATCCAAGAAACAATCCTATATTCCTTATTATTTTAAGTTATAGTTTAAGAAGAATACCATACCTTGTAAGAACAACATATTCATCATTTTTACAACTTGATCAAGGACTTGAAGAAGCATCTTACTCTCTTGGTGCAAATAATATTACAACTTTCAAAAGAATTATATTTCCTCTTGTAAGTCCTGGACTTTTCGCTGGTGCAATTCTTGCCTTTGCTTTTTCTCTGATGGAAGTAAGTTGTAGTTTAATACTTGCAATAAGAGAAAAATTTTATCCTATTTCAAAAGTTATATATACGCTTGCTGGAAGAGTAACAGATGGTCCAAATACTGCCTGTAGTTTAGGTGTTTTAGGAATGGTCATAACTGCTATATCTCTTTTTATTTCAACAAAAATATTTGCTAAAAAAATTGGAGAATTTTTCCGAATTGGATAAAAAATTTCATAAATTATATTTCCCACAATTTGAACCAATCCTTCCTATAAGTTCTTTATTTTCATAAACATTTACAAGTTCACAGTTATTTGTGCATTTATCACATACAATGGTTTCAATCTCATAATCCTTTTCAGTGAATTCATATCCTTTAAATTTAAAGTTTTTATTTCCCTTTTCCATTGAAAGAATTGCAACTCCTATCGCTCCCATAAGAAAACTATATTCAGGAACATAAACTTTTTCACCAAGATATTCTTCCATTGCTTTAATTACTGCTTTATTTCTACTAACTCCACCACAAAAAACATATGGAGGAGTAATATTTTTACCTTTTGAAAGCATACTAAAATAATTTCTTACAAGAGCATAAGCAACTCCCATAAGAATATCTTCTTTTTTAAAACCAAGATTTATTTTACTTACACAACAAGATGTTCCAAAAACAGCGCATTTTCCACTTATATTGGCAGGGGATTTACTTCTTAATGCATATTCACTAAATTCTTCAACTTTTATCCCAAGACGTGCAGAAACATTCTCAATATATGCTCCACAATTTGCTGAACATACTGTATTCATTGAAAAATCGACAAGAACACCATCTTTTATGATTAAAATTTTACTATCCTCAAATCCCATTTCAAAACAAGTTGCATTTTCTGAAAAAAAATTAATTACTCCAATTGAAGTTGCAGTTATTTCAGTTGTCGTTAAATTTGAAGAAAGAAGAACTGAACCAAGTTTTCTACCTGCACCTATAATTCCACAAGAAATTACTTCAATATTTTTATTTTTTTCAAACAATTCACTTAAACATTTTTTTAATGTTTCAATTATCCCCATATTTCTTGTATAAACAAAATCAACTACTTGTTTTTCCTTATTTAGTAGAACACATTTAATGGTCCCATTTCCTATATCTATACCAATTGATACTTCCATCTCTTTCTCCTTATTAATTCACAAAAAGCATTTAATCTATTATCTATATTTACTTCAGAAACATTTTCATCAAATCTTAAAACCATAAAAGGCACCTTATTTTCATCACAGATTTTTTTAATAAAAGGTTCAGCAACACATTCAGGCATACAGGTAAGTGGCATTGCAAGAATAATTCCATCATATTTCTTTTCAATAAAATAAATTGTATTTACAATACTATCAAAACCATGTCCTGCAATTATCTCTCCTTTAAGCAATTTTTTAGCAATTTTTCTTTCTCTTCTTTTATATAATCTATCAAGTTTAAGGCCATGTTTTATAAATTCACTCACACTCATTCCAATATCAACATTTGCTCCAAACTCTCTCAATTTATCAACAAGATAAAAATTTGCACTTGGTTCTATACATGTATAAAACTCTCCAACAATTCCAATTTTTATATCTCCCTTATTTTTTTCACAATCTTTTTTTTCAACTTGTTTTATATGATCCCAAGTTTCCTTAATAACTCTAAAAAGTTGATTTTTTTTAACTTTAGGAGATAGTTTAAAAATCCATGAAAATAAATTTCTTGCTTTTGGGATAACCATTTCAAATTTATATCCCAATTGTTTTAAAGCCATTTCAGCCATTACATAATAACATCTATATCTACAAAATCCCTGACTATTATACATAATAAGCGTATCTGCACCTCTTTCAAGAGCATCAATAAAACTAGCAAGTACAAGTTTATATGGGAAACACATCATTTCTGGAGAAAAAAGTACTCCTTTTTCAATTATTTTTTTCCCTATAGGATTAGGTTCAACTACTTCAAGACCAAGTTTTTTAAAAAATTCTACTCCAACTTCTGTATAAATCCCAACTCTTGGAAAAGAAACTTTCATATTCAAAAACATTATACCTATTTGAAATAAATTTTGTAAATTTTAAAACTTAAAAGAAAAAAGGTATAATTTTAATTGATGATAGATTTTAATAGTCCTGAATGGAAGGAGAGATTAAAAGGAAAGTCACCTGAGGAAATAGCCCAAATTGTTGGAGAATATTATGAAAAAAAGTATAAAAAACTTTATCCTGTTTTTCCCTGGAAAATTCTGGTTTTCATAGTAATATTCTTTGGATTAATAGTAATACTCCTTCTTATTGTTTTGAATTATTTAAAAAGAACCCTTTTATGAACTTTAAAAAGAAAAAGTAAGAATTTATGCCAGGTGGGCACATTAGAAATACTAACTGGAAAATTATGGCTTAAAAAGAATTCCGATATTTACTAAATTTTGCAACAAGAAAACAGGACATTTTATGCAGAAAAATATTGTTAGATTTTTGATAGTTTTTTCATTCATTTCAACAGATATGGTAAAATAATAATATATAGAAATTTCTGAAAAAAATTTAAATAGACCGGTTGCATCCTTTTTACTTGTTTTCTTTCATTTTCCTACGCATATGCTTTCATTCCAGAATTTCTTAAGAAAAGATAACCTTCAACAATATGCAAATATGAAAGAGACCAGATAAACAAATTGTATTAATTGTCTGTATAAATATATGGTATGCGATAATTCTTCGTAATTCTGATTTGAAAAAACTAACACCTGATATATTTAAGTGTTTATTCCTGCAACATATCCAGTGGAAAAACACATTTGTAGATTATATCCACCTGTCTTTCCATCTATATCAATAACTTCACCTGCAAAATAAAGACCATTTATTATTTTTGATTCCATAGTTTTTGGATTTATTTCTTCAACGCATATACCCCCTCTTGTCACCATACTGTCATAAAAGGGTCTTGGTTTTTTAACTGCAAGAGAAAAATTTAAAAGATTTTTAACAAGAATTTTTCTTTCCTGTTTTGTTATCTGATTTGCTTTTTTCTCAAGGTCAATCTGTGCAGTTTTTAAGAATTCATTTATTAAACCTGAAGGAAGAAGATTTTTA
>JAMWCA010000056.1 GCA_023819545.1 Candidatus Omnitrophota bacterium | reverse complement strand
AAAATTTAAAAGATTTTTAACAAGAATTTTTCTTTCCTGTTTTGTTATCTGATTTGCTTTTTTCTCAAGGTCAATCTGTGCAGTTTTTAAGAATTCATTTATTAAACCTGAAGGAAGAAGATTTTTAAAGAGGTTTTTCAATATTTTATTTTGATTTTCTTTTATTTCTCTCTGTAATCTATTATCAAGAATTTCTTCACTTAAAGCAGGTTTAAAATTTATTATTAAATTCATCTCTCCTTTTCTATAATTCTCAGATATATCTCCACTTAAATTTAAAATTGCAGGACCACTGACACCATAATGAGTAAACAAAACTTCACCAAATTCCTCTCCAATTTTTTTATCTTTCAAATATGCAGTTACTTTTACATTTTTTAAAGTTATTCCCTGCCAATTTTTTATAAAGTTCTCTTTAATTTCAATTCCACATAAAGCAGGAACAGGAGTTATTATTTTATGTCCAAATTTTTCAGCAAAAACAAATCCATCTCCCTCTGAACCAGTTTCAGGAAAACTTTTACCACCTGTTGAAATAACAACTTTGACAGATTTAAAAATTCTTTTATCAGTTATAATCTTAAATCCATCTTTTAATCTTTCAATATCAATGACTTTTTCTTTCAAAAAAATCTTAACTTTGTTTCTATCAAGAACTTTTCTTATTATCTTTACAACATCTTCTGCATTTTCACTTTCAGGATAAACTCTTCCGCCAGTATCTATTTTGAGTTTTAAACCATTATTTTCAAAAAAATTGAAAAGGTCTTTATTTGAAAACTGGTAAAAAATATTTATTAAGAACTTACCATTTCTATATTTTGATAAATATTCTTCATTTATTTCATTCATATTTGTTAAATTGCATTTTCCTTTACCTGTTAAAAGTAATTTCTTACATATCTGGTTATTTTTTTCAATTATTGCAACTCTTTTACCTTTTTCTGAACAAAAAATTCCGGAAAAGCATCCAGAGGGTCCAGCACCAATTATAATCACATCATATTTTTCCATTTATTTAAAATTTCTCCTATAATATTTTACTCCCCTATATTCAACTTCAACAATTTCTTCTTTATCTATTAATTCTTTTAACAATTCAGAATTCCCTTTATTATCTTTTAAAAATTTTTTGATTTCTTTTTCACTCATAGGATGGACTGAAACAATACTTAAAATATCCTCAATTAAATTACCTGTGAAACCAAATTCTCTCTTTTCTTTTTCTTCAATTACCTTAACATTTAAATCTTTACTTTCAAAAACTATATAAGCAAAATCAACCTTTTCTCTTTCAGGGATTTTAACCCATTTTTCAGCAGGTGGTCTGGTAGGATAACCAATATATGCAATATTAGGTTTTATTTTTTTTAAAAATTCACCTATTTTTTCTATCTCTTGTTTATTATCATTTATATCTTTGATAAAAAGTGTTTCTGTTAATAACTGCCCTTTAAACTCCTCTGAAAAAATTTCAATGCCTTGAAGTATTGCTTCAAGATTAATTGGTTTGTATGGTCTATTTATTTTTTCCCATATATCTTTACTTACAGTATCTATTTTCAATGAAACACAATCTGCTTTTTTTAAATCATTTCTTACATCCTCCCTCCAAATTAAAGAGGAATTTGTAATAACAGCAATTTTTATTCCAAACTCTTTTAATATTTCTATTTCTTTACCAAGGTTAATATCAAGAGTTGGTTCACCATCAGGAACAAATGTAATAAAATCAATTTTTTTATCTTTTAAATTTTCAATTACCTCCTTTGTCTGTTTTTTTATTTCCTCTGGTTTATAAAATTCTTTTCTTTCTACTTGATAAATTGGAGTTTTACCAATTTGACAGTAGATACAGGAATAACTACATTTTTTTGGATAAGGGACATTATTTATTCCCAAACTTTGTCCAAATCTTCTTGAGGGTATGGGTCCAAAAACTATTCTTTCCATATTAAAATTATACTTAGTTTAATCTCTTTGTAAATTTTTTAAGGTTATTTAAATTAAAGAAAATATCTGGTTTCTTAAAGAATCAGGAATATAACCAAATCTATCAATTAAATCATTTATCAATTTTTCCGCATCTTTTTTATCCTTTATTTTTGAAATTTCTCTATATAGAGAAAATCTCAAAGAAGGTGAAACCACATAATCATCAGGTATTTTAATTTTTAATTCTTTTACTTCTTCTTCTACTTTTTCTCCTTTTATTTCACTAACAATTTCCCTCCAGAATTGACAGTATAAATTAAATCCAACCGTTTCAATAAATCCATGCTGCTGTCTTCCAAGTATATTTCCTGCTCCTCTTATTTCAAGGTCTTTTAAAGCAATTTTATACCCACTACCTGGATTATTAAATTCCTGTATTGCTTTTAACCTTTTAATTGCTTTCTGGTTTAAAGGATATTGAGGTGGAATTAAAAAATAAGCATAAGCACGCCATTTCCCTCTTCCAACTCTTCCCCTTAATTGATATAAATCAGCCAGCCCATATCTTAAAGCATTATCAACTATAAGGGTATTTGCATTTGGTATATCAAGTCCATTCTCTACAATTGTAGTTGCAATCAAAACATCAATCTCTCCATCTTTAAATCTTTTCATAACATTTGCTATTTCTTCAGGTCTCATTCTTCCATGAGCAATATCAATTTTTGCGAATGGAACGAGTTTCTGAATTTTATCTTTAACTTTATAAATATCATAAATATAATTATGAAGATAAAAAACTTGGCCTTCTCTTTCAATCTCATTTAAAATTGCTTCTCTTACAATATTTTCATTATATTTACCTACATATGTAATAACTGATAATCTTCCTTCAGGAGGTGTTTCTATCAAAGAAATATCTTTTAATCCACTTAAAGCCATATTTAGTGTTCTTGGAATAGGAGTTGCAGTTAATGTTAAAAGATCTATTTTTCTAAATTTTATTTTTATTTTTTCTTTTTGAATTACTCCAAATCTCTGTTCTTCATCTATAATTAAAAGCCCAATATCTTTAAACTCAACATCATCCTGAAGTATTCTATGAGTTCCAATGACTATATCAATCTGCCCATTTTTTAGTTTTTCAATTATTTCCTTTTGTTTTCTTTCTGGAACAAGTCTTGATAACATCTCAATTATAACAGGAAATTTTGAAAATCTATCCTTAAAAGTTAAATAGTGTTGTAATGCAAGGACTGTTGTAGGGACAAGGACAACAACCTGTTTTCCACTTAAAACTGCTTTAAATGCAGCTCTCATCGCTACTTCTGTTTTACCATAACCAGAATCACCACATACAATTCTGTCCATAATTTTTTCACTCATCATATCTTTTTTCACCTCTTCTATTACTTTCAATTGATCCACTGTCTCTTCATAAACAAATGAATCTTCAAACTCTTTTTGCCAATCATCATCTGGTAAAAATTTAAAACCCTTCTCCTTTTTTCTCTCTATGTATAATTTATAAAGTTCATATGCAAGGTCTTTTATTGACTTTTTAACTTTTTCTTTAATTCTTCTCCATGTTTTACTTCCAAGTTTTGACAATTTTGGTTTTTCTGCTCCTATATATTTATGTATAAAAGAAATTTGAAAAATTGGAACATATAATTTATCTTTACCTTCATATTCAATAACAACAAATTCTTCCTCTTTCCCATCTATTTTTACTTTTTCAATCCCTTTAAATTTACCAATCCCTTCATTTATATGAACAACATAATCTCCTTCTTTTATTTCAGACCATTGTGTTAAAGGAAGGGTTTTATATTTTTTTAAAAGAGGATGTCTTGTTTTATATCTGGAAAATATCTCGTTAATTGTTAAAAAAGTTAAATTTTCTTCTATAAATGTAAAACCAGTTGATAAATTCCCTTCAATTTCTTCAAATTTATAGGATAGGTTGTTTTCTTCTAATATCTTTTTCAATCTTTCTACATCTGAATTATTTTCATAAAAGAGAAAAATCTTCTCATTTTGATTTTGTTGCCATATAATCTTTTCTGGAAAGATTTTAAATCTTTGGTTCACAGGTGCAATATTAAAATAAATGAATTTTTCTGCATAACTCAAAATCTTACTTGTTAAAAACACAGAGTTTTCTTTTATTTTTTCAAATATTTCTATGTCAACTGGATAATTTTTTTTATTAATAAACTCAATATATTCAAACTTTATTTCATCAGGATTTATAAGAAAGATAATTTTATTCTTAATTTCTTCAAATATATCAGAATTTTCATCGCCCATATAAAATTCATTTAATGGTAAAATTTGAAATTCATTAATTTTTTCAAATGAAACTTGTGAAGAAACTTCAAATTTTCTTATTGATTCAATTTTATTTCCTGAAAAATTTATTCTTATAGGAAAAGAAGAATTTAAAGGAAAAAGATCAATAATTCCTCCTCTTCTTGCAAATTCGCCTGGCATTTCAACTATTTCTTTTTCCTCATATCCACAGGAAAAAAGAAAGTTTATAAAATCATCTCTTCTTAAATTAATACCTTTTTCAACTTTACATATTTTATTTTTTAAAACTTCAAACCTTGGGACTTTTTTTATTAGACCAGAAGGATAAGAAATAAGGATAAATTTTTCTTTTTTCTCAGAAATTTCTATTAATGTTTCAACTCTATCAAAACCTGTTTCAGTTACTTCTTCTGGATTGTAATCTGGAGAAGGTAAAAATTTAACATCTTTTTTATCAACAAAGTTCAAAATATCATAATAAAAAATTTCACATTTTTTCTCTGTTGGAAGAACTACAATTAAATTTTTTTCTAAATTATGGAAAATAATTGAAATAAAAAAAGCAAAAAAGGATATATCTCCTCCAACAACATTTAACCTTTTTTCTTTATCTATTAAATTTATGGCTTCTTCAACTTTTTTATTTACTTTTAAAAAACAAAAATCCATATAAAAAATAATACCTTCTTCTTTATCAAGAATAAATACAGTTAGATTAAAATTAATAATTATGGGTTAGATGTTTTTCTGCTTCAATTGCTTTTTTCACTCTTTCATAGTTTTTTTTAAGATTTTCAAATTCCTTTAATTTAAAATCAGGGTCTTGAAAAATTTGATATAATACTGCACCTTCACAATCTTTAGGAACTGGTAAATCAAGAAGATAACATATAGTAGGGACTATATCAGTAAGCCATATTGTTCTTTCAATAATTGCACCCCTTTTAATGTTTGGTCCTTTTGCAATAAATAATCCTTTCATTGAACCAATTCCATATTCTCCTGTTGTAATCTGTCTTCCATGTTCTCCTGGTGTTTCTGGATATAATCCATAAACAACATCACCAACTCTGTCTCCATATAGACCTATAATTCTTGCATCTTGTTTCTTGAGAGCAAAAGCAACTGGCTTTTTTCCTGTTTTGGGGTCTGTATAATCATAAAGCGCATTTATAATCTGATTCTGAATTTCTTCATATTCTCTATCTTCAACTATACCATGTGAATATTTACTTTTAAGATTTATGTAAACATAGCAAGACAATTTTCCAACTGCTTTTGTTTTTTCCCATATAATCTTTTTCTTCCCTGTTGATTCATCAATTTCAGTAACAATTAAACCTTTTTCTTCAAGTATTTTATTAATATCAAAACCTGTTTCTCTATATTCCTCTTGTGTTGGAACTGCTCCATGGTCAGAAGTTATTATAATCAATGTCTTTTCTTCATCTATACTTTTAAGAATTTCCCCAAGCATATTATCAAGTGAAATATAAAATTTTTTTTCTGCTTCTTCAACTTTTTTGTCTTTTTCTATTTCATTTATAAAAGGATGGTAAAAGTGGTCAGGACAATGAGCATGCATAAAAAATAAGTCCCACTCTTTATTTTTAAGTAGATATTTTGCACATTCACCCAAATATTCATTTTGAAGGTCAATAAGTTCTGAAACTGTTTCTATATCAATCCATCCAAGACGATTTGAAGTGTAAAAAGAACAGGGCACTGGAAGCCCATTAAAATTCTCAAATTCTTTCTCAATTCCTGATGGAAATCCAAAACCAGACAAAGAACAGAGAGGAGTAAAATAAATTTTTAAATTTTCTCCATCTGGACTTAATTCAACAACTTTTATCTTGAAAACCACTCTTTTTCTTCCTTTATCTGTATCTATTTCCGTATAAATTTTTTCACTCCACTCTCCTTTTTTTAATATTGTAATTGGTTTTTCTCCGTCTTTTTCTCTATAAATCCCAACTTTATCATATCCATTTCCTGAATTTATTAAAAGTATATACCAAGGTTTTTCTTTTGATATGTAATCACTCCATCTAAATTCAATTTTTATTTCTGCTTCTTTAAATTCTTTTTCTTCTGGTAAATTTTTCCATCCTTCAATATTTTTTATTTTAATTAGATAACTTTGTGGCAATTCCTCTGTTGTAAAACATAAGTCAGCACTAATATCAACTTTGATACCCCACTCCATAACACCTCTCAATCTATATTCATTAATCGCAAGTCCACCTCCACCAACTTGAATACCATTTTAACTGCATTTGGCCATGTGCTTGGATAATTCAAAAGAATTGTCTTTTTTCCTATTCTTTCTGCTGCTTCCCATATATATTCTGCTTTACAATC
Source organism: Candidatus Omnitrophota bacterium (assembly GCA_023819545.1). Lineage (GTDB taxonomy): Bacteria > Ratteibacteria > UBA8468 > B48-G9 > JAFGKM01 > JAMWDI01. The sequence goes on along the minus strand of JAMWCA010000056.1, from coordinate 1,170 downwards.
ATCTTTATAAAATGCAGCATATGTTTTTTCAAGTTGTCCTGGTTCAAGCAAATTAAAACAAACTATTTGATGTGTCCCAATCCAACTTCCTGTAACTATTGTAGTCCAGTTTGGTGGAGTTATCGTTGGATGTGGAACAAGACAATTTTCTCCCCAAACACCTTCATCTATCATTCTTTTTGTATTAGGCATAACTCCTTCTTCAACATATTTTTTTACTCTTTTTACAATAGGCGCATCCCATCCAATTAAAACACATTTTTCTGCTTTCATTTTTGCCCCCTTTTTATTTCCATAAATTTATTATTTTCTCATCTGTCTTGACTTGATAGAGAAATTCTATAATTTTTTCTTTTTGTTTTTTACATATATCAGGTCTTTCTTTTACCAAATTTTTTTCTTGTTTTGGGTCATCAGGAAGGAAATATAATTCATCGCCTTTAATCCTTTCTTTCAATGTTTCTCTTTCAATAGAATCAACTGCTTTTATATCATATCTTTCACCTTTTTCTGTTTCATATATATAACACCAACCACTTTGATCAGTAATTGTTATCTTTTCTCCTGCTGGTGAACCATATATTATTGGAGGAGAAGAAATTACAAAATCCCTTATTTTATTCTTTTTCCCCTCAATAATTGAAATTATTGATTCTCCATGTATATCTTCAGGAATCTCTGAAGATGTTAATTGATAAATTGTTTTTGTGATATCTGGTGGTTGAACAAATGATTTAATTTTTTTATGTTTAATCTTTGGTAAATAAATTAAAAGTGGAATTCTCACAACTTCTTGATATAAAGGTGCCCATTTATAATATGTAAAAACAAATTTACCAGTTAATATCTCATGTCTGTTTGGAACGGTTGGAAAAGAACCTATATAAGCATTTTCAAATAAAATTGAATTTTTAGCAAATTTATCTATATTTGGTGTTGAAATCCAATTATTACCATAACAACCTAAAAAATCTCTTCTTAAAGTATCTGAAATTATCAAAATTATATTCATTTAAAAACCTCCTTTTCATATCCAATTTTTTCTGAAATTTCATTACAAATTTTTTTCAGAATTTCTGCAAACTCTTTTATTTTTTCTAATTTCATTCTGTAATAAGGACCAGCTATAGATATAATACCAATAAGTTTCTTTTCATAATTAAAAATTGG
>JAMWCA010000003.1 GCA_023819545.1 Candidatus Omnitrophota bacterium | reverse complement strand
CGTCTTGAGGTAAAAAAACCTTATAAACTTATAGATAATGATGAAATAAGGTTTGGTCCTATCAAGTGTAAGTTTTTTGAAAAGTAAATTTGAAACTTTTTTTTAAAAAACCCATCTAAAATAAGAAAAAGGAGTAAAAATGAATATTGAAAAATTTACAATTAAAGCACAAGAATTATTAATGGCTTGTCAAGCATTAGCGCAAGAAAAAAATAATAGTGAAGTTGATGTTTCCCATCTTGCTTATGTTATGATTGAAGACGATGAAATGGTTATTGATATTTTAAAAGAATTAAATGTAAATATAGAAACTTTAAAAAATGAAATTGAAAGAGAAATAGAAAATCTTCCAAAAGTTTATGGTTCCAAAACTAATTTATATATCAGTCCTACATTAAACCACTTATTATACAAATCTCAAAACTATGCAAAACTCTTTCAAGATGAATATATTGGAGTAGAACATCTTTTAATTGCTATGAGTGAAGTTGAATCTCCAATTAAAGAGATTTTTGCAAGATATAATATTACTAAGGATAGAATATTGAAAATTATACAGAATTTAAGAAACGGAGAAAAAATTACTGATAGAAATGCAGAAACCAAATATAAAGTTCTTGAAAAATTTACAAGGGATTTAACAGACCTTGCGAGAAAAGGAAAACTTGACCCTGTTATTGGAAGAGATGAAGAGATAAGAAGGGTTATACAAATTTTATCAAGAAGAACAAAAAATAATCCTGTCTTAATTGGAGAACCAGGTGTTGGCAAAACTGCAATAGTTGAGGGCTTAGCAAGAAGAATAGTTTCAGGTGATGTTCCTGAAAATTTAAAAAATAAAAAAATACTTGCTCTTGACCTTGGGGCTTTAATAGCAGGGACAAAATTCAGAGGCGAATTTGAAGAGAGATTAAAAGCGATTTTAAAAGAAATAGAAAGAAGAGAGGGTGAGATAATTTTATTTATAGATGAACTCCATACTCTTGTTGGAGCAGGTGCAGCAGAAGGTGCAATTGATGCTTCCAATATGCTAAAACCTGCACTTGCAAGAGGAACATTAAGATGTATAGGTGCTACAACTCTTGATGAGTATAGAAAATATATAGAAAAAGATAGAGCACTTGAAAGAAGATTTCAGCCATTATATGTAAAAGAACCAACTGTTGAAGAGACAATTTCAATTTTAAGAGGGTTAAAAGAAAAATATGAAGTTCATCATGGAGTTAAAATAACTGATAGTGCAATTGTAGCAGCAGCAGTTCTTTCCAATAAATATATAAGCGGAAGATTCTTACCTGATAAAGCAATAGATTTAATTGATGAAGCAGCAAGTAAATTAAAAATGGAAATTGACAGTATGCCAGTTGAACTTGATGAAATTGATAGAAAAATTACACAACTTGAAATTGAAAGACAGGCATTGAAAAAAGAAAACTCTCCAGAAATTAAAGAGCGTCTTGAAAAACTTGAAAAAGAAATCACAGAATTAAAAGTAGAAAGAGAAAAATTATATAAACAATGGATGAGCGAAAAGGAAATAGTTGAAAGAATTAGAAAAGTAAAAGAACAGATAGAAATCGCAAGAAATATAATAGAAAAAGCCCAGAGAGAAGGAAATCTTGATAAAGCAGCAGAATATAAGTATGGCAAATTGATTGAATTAAATAAACAACTTGAACAAGAGACAAAAAAATTAAAGGAAATTCAGAAAGGGAGAGGACTATTAAAGGATGAGGTTACTGAGGAAGATATTGCTGAAATTGTTTCAAAATGGACTGGAATACCTGTTCATAAAATGCTTGAAGGAGAAATTGAAAAATTAATAAATATGGAACAACGACTTGCAAAAAGAGTAGTTGGGCAAGATGAAGCAATAAAAGCTGTTTCTGAAGCAATTAGAAGAAATAGAGCAGGGCTTTCAGACCCAAATAGACCTATAGGTTCTTTTATCTTCCTTGGTCCAACTGGTGTTGGTAAAACTGAACTTGCAAAAGCACTTGCGGAGTTTTTATTTAATTATGAAAATGCTCTTGTTCGTCTTGATATGAGTGAATACATGGAAAAACATACTGTTTCACGACTCATTGGTGCTCCTCCAGGATATGTTGGATATGAAGAAGGTGGGCAATTAACAGAAAGAATTAGAAGAAGACCATATAGTGTTATCTTGCTTGACGAAATTGAAAAAGCACATCCAGATGTTTTCAATATCCTTTTACAAATTTTGGATGATGGAAGATTAACTGATGGCCATGGTAGAACTGTTGATTTTAAAAATACTGTAATAATTATGACTTCAAATATTGGAAGTCAAATAATTATTTCTTTCACAGATGAAAATTTAATAAGAAATAAGATAATGGATGCATTGAAATCAAAATTCCGACCGGAATTTTTAAATAGAATTGATGAGATAATTATCTTTAATCGTCTTAAAAAACAAGATATTTTGAAAATTGTTGATATACAAATATCATATTTACAGAAACGTCTAATTGATAAAAAAATTCAAATAGAATTAACTGAAGATAGTAAAAATTACCTTGCAGAAAAAGGATACGATGAAAACTTTGGAGCAAGACCTTTAAAACGACTTATACAGAAGGAAATAGAAAATCCTCTTGCTTTGAAAATCCTTTCTGGAGAATTCAAAGAAGGAGATAAAATAGTCATTGATTTTGAAAATGGCACTTTAAAATTTCATAGAAAAGAATAATTTTAAACCAAAATATTTGATTTTTTCTTTAATTCCATTTAATATTATAAAGTAATTTTTAAAATTTTTTTATTTTTTAATTCAAAGGAGAAGAAAATGGATAAACTTTTAAAATGGGAAGAGAACTTGAAAATTTTTCAACAGCAAATCCGGAGATACTTACATCTTGATGAATGGAAATTTAAACAGAATATTTCAGATGGAGAAAAATTTGAGTTAGACGATAGTGATTGGGAGGTAAAAAAAACAACCAATTAATTGGATATTAAATGACGGAGATGCATATTTAAGAAGAATAATTGAAATTCCAGAAGAAATTGAAGGTATAAAAATTACAGGAAGCGAAGTTTATATAAAGTTTGTTTTTCCATCAGGTGTAACTTTTTATTTAAATGGGAAAAATGTTTATAAACATAAGTTTTGGGCGGATAAAGTTGCGACTCCATTTTTATTAACTAATAGTGTTAAACCAAATCAAAAATTTCTTCTTGTTTTTAAGACAGATAAAGGAGATGGACTTGGAAGCTTTTGGTGTTACTTATCAATAAAAAAGATAGAAGATTTATTTTTCCAATTAAAATCAGTTTTATATCAAATAAAATTTGCTCAAACTATTTTAATAAAAGAAATAAAAAATATTCAAAAATTTTACAAAAATGTATTGAAAAACTGGAGCCAGAACTAATATTTAATAAAGACTGGGGAAAAATAACAAGTTTAATAGAAGAAATTGAAATTATTCTTCAAGAATTTAAACCATACGCTAAAAAATTTAAAGTCCATCTTATAGGACATGCTCATATTGACATGAACTGGTTATGGACTTATGAAGATACAGTTTCTGTTGTTTTAAGAGATTTTTCTACAATCACAAATTTAATGGATAAATATAATGATTTAACCTTTTCGCAGAGTCAGACACATGTTTATAAAATCGCGCAAAATAATGACAAAAAACTTTTTGAAAAAATAAAGGAAAAGGTTAAAAATGGAAATTGGGAGATAACTGCAAATGCTTATGTAGAAAATGACCTGAATATGGTTGATGGAGAAAGTATTGTCAGACATATAATTTATTCAAAAAAGTATATAAATGAGATTTTTGGAAAAGAGGTAAAAATAATGTGGTGTCCTGATACATTTGGCCATCCTCATACAATACCTACAATACTTAGTAATGCAGATATAAAATACTATTATTTTATGAGATGTGGTAAAGGATATCCTTTATTTTTATGGGAAGGACCTGATAAAAGTAGGATAATTGCTTTTAATAGTATCTACAATAATCATATTGATAGCGACAGAATTATTCCTCCTTTAATTGATTACTATGAAAAATATAAGATTAAAGAATTTATGTTTGTTTATGGTGTAGGTGACCATGGTGGAGGACCAACTGAAGAAGATATTGAAAGAAAGATTAATTTAAATCAAAAACCATGTTTCCCTTATCTTGAATTTTCTACAACTGAAAAGTATTTTAAAACAATTGAAAAATATAAAAAAAGATTACCAGTTATAAAAGATGAATTGAATTTTATATTTGAAGGATGTTATACCACACATTCAGATATTAAGAAAAATAATAGAAGTTGTGAAAATCACTTATTAAAACTTGAAGTATTATCTTCAATCTTTGCAATTGAAAAAGGTATATATTCGGAAGACAAAATTGAAAAATTATGGGAAAAGACACTATTTAATCAATTTCATGATATACTTGATGGTTCAGCAATACATAAATCATATGAATATTCTAATCAACTTGCAAAAGATGTTATAGAACAAGGGAATATAATCATAAATGAAATACTTGAAAAAATGAAAAAAACTAAAAAAGGAGGAATAACAGTTTTCAATCCTAACGGATGGGAGATAAGTTTACCTTTAAAAATACCTTATGATGGAGAACAAGATATACACATTGAAGACGAAAAGGGGACAAAATTAGATGTGGAAATTTCTAATAAAGACCTGATATTTAATTGTATTTCTGTTCCACCTTACAATTTTAAATCTTTTTATTTCAAAAAAGGAAAACTGAAAAATAATGGTTTTATAAAAAACCAAGAGGAATGGGAAAATAATTTCTATCGTATATGGATAGATAAAAAATATGGACTTATAAGAGGTATTTATGACAAAAAAAATAAAAAAGAAGTTATTCCTAAGGCAAATTCAATTCCAGAAGATAGGAGTTCATTCTGGGCTGAAACTTGTGCAAATTTAATAAAAATATATTGGGAAAAACCCCATCCTATGAGTGCTTGGATAATAGGAAATATTTACAAAATTGAAAATTTAGTTGATATGGAAAAAATGGAAATTAAAGAAGGGAATATACAGACGCAATTTATAGTTACAAGAATATATAAAGGGAAAGAAATTATCCAAAGAACTATTCTTTATAGGGACTTTCCATTTATTGATTTTGAATTTGAAACAGAATGGGACATAAAGGGAAATAATGAAACTGGAATTCCAATGATAAAAGCAAATTTTAATTTCAACATTGAAAATTCTGACTTTTATTGCGAAGTGCCATTTGGTGTAATTAAAAGAAAAAATATACCAAGGGAATATCCTTCATTAAGATGGGCAGGATTTAAAGAAAATAATTGGTGGGCTGTTTTGATGAACAAGGAAAAATATGGGTATTTTGTAGATGGAAAGAATCTATCATTGACTCTTTTACGGAATCCATATGAACCAGATGCTGACCCTGATAGTGGAAAACATTTATTTTTTTATAGATTATTTTTCGGGAAATCAAACATTACAGAAATCACAAAAATTGCTATTGAATATAATAATACTCCAGTTTTTACTGAAGGGACAATTGAAACAAAAAAAATTTTTAAAATAATAGGGAATTTAATTCCGACTTGTTTTAAAAAATCTATTAAAGACAATTCATTTGTTTTAAGATTAGTTGAATATGAAGGGAAAAAAGGCAAATCTTCTATTATTTTTGAAAGAGATGTTAGAAATATATGGATTAGTAATATTAATGAAGAAAATCTAAAAAACTTACCCTTGAAAGATAGAGAACTAAAATTAAATTACAAACCTTATGAAATTATTACAATTAAGATTGAATTTTAAAGAAATTTTTTATAAACGAAAAACTAAATTCTAATTGTTTTTTATTTGAAAAGTGAAAATCACTTGATTTAATAATAAGATTTCTATCTACTTTACTGAAAACTTTTAGTTTCTGCTTTCATTAATCTGTCCATTATAGCTTTCCCAAGTTCTTGTTCAGGAACTGGTTCTGCATAAATTATGTCAAGACCTGCATTATCAAGATTATGTAAACAAGAAAAAAAATTTCTTGCTGCTTCTTTTAAATCACCTTTTTCAGATAAAATTTCTATTCTAACAAATTTTTCTGGATACTTAACTTCTTTAAATGCAAGCAGTCCTGCTTTAATTCCTTCTTTTACTTCTTTAAAATCTTTTAAAATTTTAAGTGGTGTCTTTGGAGAATAATGTATAGGTAATTGTCCAGGAGAATAAATTTTTTCTATTTTTTGAATTATCTCAACTTTACCAATTATTTCTTCAATTTTTTCTTTTGGTATTCCACCTGGTCTTAAAATAATGTTTTTTTCTGTTGTTAAATCAATAACTGTTGATTCTATTCCAACAGGACATCTCCCACCATCAATTATCAATTCAATCTTATCCCCAATTTGTTCATCAACATGTTTTGCTTCTGTTGGACTTAATCTCCCAAAAATATTTGCACTTGGTGCCGCTATTGGGAAATCTATCCTTTTTAAAATTTCAATTGCAACAATATGGGATGGCATTCTGATTGCAACTGTATCAAGCCCAGCAGTGACAATATAAGGCACTTTTTCAGTTTTTGGTAATATAATTGTTAAAGGACCTGGCCAAAATTTTTCAATAAGTTTTTCTGCTCTCTTATCTATATAAGACCAAAATTTAATTATATCCTCTTTTTTACCAATATGAAGTATTATAGGGTCAAAAAAAGGTCTATTTTTAATTTCAAATATTTTTATAACTGCTTCAGGATTTAAACCATTTGCACCAAGGCCGTAGACAGTTTCAGTTGGGAAAGCAACAACACCTCCATTTTTTAATATATTAACTGCTTTTTCTATTGCCTCTTCTGAAAATTTTATTATTTGTGCCATTTAAATAAAACTTTTAATCTCCCTCAGAACTTCTTTTAGAGAAGGAACACAAAAAAATTTCCTTTGTGTAATCTCATTTGCATAACTTCTGTAAATATTTGATATTAAGACACAAAGTTTTTCAGGAAGTTTAGGTGGGGTTAAATTCACATATTTTTTCCATTCAATTTTATCTTTCTTTTTTGCCTGTTCAAGATTCTCAAACCACTCAGTTTTTCTATAGTATATTCTTGCTATTTCTTTACTCACTGGAATTCCATTATAAGTAAATCTACATTCATCAAGTGTTCCAACAGCATCCACCAGTATCAAATTTCTCTTCTCATCAAAACCAAACTCAATTTTACCATCCTCATTTATAAGACCAATCTTTTCTGCTTCAATTGTTATTATCTCATTTATTTTTAATGTTTTTAACTTTATTTCTTCTATTTCATCGTCTGTTAGATTTGCAATTTCTTTTGCCTCTTTCCAGTTGATATATCTGTCCGTTGTCTCAAGTTTTGTTGAAATATCAATTATAGGTTTTTCAAGTTTCTGACCAGCAACAGGATATTCTTTTAAACCTATATCCTTAGGTGTTATACTCCCTTCTTTCAATCTTTTAAAAATTGAAGAATTTTCTGAAAGATAATTTCTATAAATTATTTCAAGTGGAATAAGAAAGTTAAATCTTTCTTTTTTAAAAATTGAATAGTCATAAAAATTCCCCTTAATTTCTGGTTTTAAAACCCTTAACATTTTAAATTGTATTGTATCTGTTGGCTTATCCAATTCATTAAGTTTTTTCAAATTTCCATTTTCATCAACCAAACCAATATAATGTGTTTTTATTCCTTTTTTCTCTATTTCTTCAAAAAAATATGCAGTTGAAATACATATAGATTTCCCTTTATCCAGTATATGGTCAGGCATTTCTCCCCAATCAAAAACAGAATATCTGTCAGTAAAAACAAACCTTCCAATACCATGTTTTTCTCTTTCTGGTTTCTCAAGAATAATAAGGTCTTTAACACTTCCCATTTTTTAAATCTTTATCCTGTTTTTCTATTTCTTGTCTCATTTTTTCCTGAAATTCTTTAATTTTTAAACTTAATTCGGTATATTTTATAGATAAAATTTTTATTGCTGCAATTGCTGCTTGTTCTGGTTCAAGTATTACTAAAGGGGCAACTCCAGAAGGCATTCTTAAACTTGAAAAAATATCAAAACCAGAAAACTTGTCACTATAAGGTGGACAAGTAATAACTGGTTTGGTTGTATTAGCATCAACAAATCCACCCAATGCATTACTTCTTCCCGCAACCGTAATAAAAACTACATCTTTCTTTTCATATTCTTTTATAATTTCTAAAACTTTGATAGGTGTTTTGTGAGCTGAAGAAATCCTTAAATCAACATCTACTCCAAATTCTTTAATTTTGCTTTCTATTTTTTTTGCCCAATCAATATCTACCTTTGAACCCATAATTATAACAATTTTCATTTGCTTCTCCATTTTTATCTTTTTAAATTATACACTATATATCATTTTTTACAAAATTATACACTATACATCATTTTTTACAAAATATCATTGACTTTAAGGTTTAAATAAAATAGAATTAAATAAAAGAAAGAGGTTTAAAAATGTGGAAATATCTTTACATAGTTCTTTTTTTTATATCGTTCTTAATATCTTTATTTTTAACTTCATTATTTGGTAGAATTGCTAAAAAAGTAGGGATATTAGCTATTCCTTCAGAAAGGAAAATACATAAAAAACCAACTCCTCTTCTCGGAGGACTTGGTATATCCTTCTCTTTTTTGCTTGTTATTGCGATAGGAATTATATTTGTGAATTATAATCTTGTTCCAGAATTTATAAAAGATTACATTCCAGGAATTTACTCTATTTTTCCCAAATTACTAAGTATAGTTTTATGTGGTATTATAGTAATTTTCTTCGGATTATTAGATGATGCTTATGAACTTAAAGCACTTCAAAAATTATTTTTTCAGTTTATCACAAGCACAATTATTTTCTTATCCGGAATAAGAATTACTTTTTTTATCTCAAATACTTTTCTTTCTTACCTAATTACCTGTCTATGGATTATCTTTATGATGAATTGTTTTAATCTTCTTGATAATATGGATGGTCTTTCAGCAGGTGTTGCAACTATAACAGGATTTATTTTATTTGTTTTTGCTTTTGAAATGGAACAGTTATTTATTGCTACAATTTTATCTGTTTTTTTAGGTAGTGTTTGTGGTTTTCTTTTTCACAATTTTCCTCCTGCGAAAATATTTATGGGGGAGGTAGGAAGCAGTTTTTTAGGTTATTTTCTTGGAGTTGTTTCAATTCTTCTTACATATTATAAATATGAAGAAAATAAAAATTTTCTGCCTCTTTTTATTCCTTTGATTGTTTTTTCTGTTCCTTTTTTTGACACTATATCTGTTATTATAATCAGGTTGAAAAGAGGATATTCAATATTTAAAGCAGATACAAATCATCTTTCTCATCGTCTTGTTTCAATAGGAATGACTCAGAAACAAGCAATCTTATTTATTTATCTTTTAACACTCACAACCGGAATTAACGCTCTAATTTTAAAAAATCTTAATATATATGGTGGAATTGAAGTTCTATTAGTAGTCATTTTAATCCTTACAATAGTTGCAATATTGGAATTTTTTGGAAGAAAATGGGAAAACTAATAGTAGCACTTGATTTAAAAAATAAAAATAAAATATATAATTTGATTGAAAGATTGGGAAATAGAGTAGATTACTATAAAGTTGGAATTATTCCTTATTTTGTCTGTGGAGAAGAAATCATAAAAAAATTAAAAAAACAAGGAAAAAAAATCTTTCTTGATTTTAAATTTTTTGATATTCCTAATACTGTCAGAAAAATATCAGAGATTATATTTGAGGAAGAAATAGATATGTTTACAGTTCATTTAATAGCAGGAGAACAGGTAATAAAAAGTATAGTTGAAACAAAACAAAAATTAAAAACTAAAACAAAAATTATAGGAGTAACTATTTTAACATCATTTACTGAAAAAGACATTAGTTTTTTAAATATAAATACAAAAATTGATAAACTTGTTGAAAAACTTGTTGATTATGGTTACAACTGGGGGATAGATGGAGTTGTTTGTTCAGGAGAAGAGATTGAAATGATTAGAACAAAATATAATCCACCTTTTCTTATAATTGTTCCTGGAGTAAGAATAGATGAAAAAAATAAAAAAGATGATCAAAAAAGAATTATAACACCAAAAGAAGCAATAAAAAAAGGAGCAGATTTTGTTGTTGTAGGAAGACCTATTTATGAAAATTTAGAACCAGAAAAAGTAGTAGAGAAAATATTAAAGGAAATTGAAGATGGGACAGAGAACTTGGATTGAAGTGGATATTGAAAAAATAAGAAAAAATATTTTAAAAATTAAGAATTTAACAGGGAAAAAATTTCTTGCAAGTGTTAAATGTGACCTTTATGGAATGGGGATAAAAAATATTGCAGAAAAGATAGATGACCTTGTTGATTTTTATGGTGTTGCTTGCCTTGATGAAGCATTAGAATTAAAAGAATTAAAGATAAAAAAACCTATTCTTATCATGAGCAGCATTTTTCCAGAAGAAGTTGAACAATGCATTTTGAATAACATAAGAATAACTTTATGTAATGATGAAATTTTTCAAAAAATAGAAAAAATTTCTACAAAATTTCAGAAAAAAGCATTTGTTCATATAAAAATTGATACAGGTTTAGGCAGAATTGGTTTTAGAGAAAATGAAATCATTCCATTTATTGAAAAAATTATTAAATTTAAAGGGATAGAAATAGAAGGAATTTTTTCTCATTTTGCAACTTCTGAATGGAAAGATAAAACTTATGCAAATCATCAGTTGAATATTTTTAACAAAATAATTAATAAGATAAAAAAAATTTGCAAAATTCCAATAAAACATATTGCAAATTCAGGTGCAATTCTGAACTTACCAGAAAGTTATAAAAATTTTGATATGGTTAGAATTGGACTTTTAATCTTAGGTGTCTATCCTGCGAAATACCTTGCTAATAAAATTAAATTTGATTGTGCTATAAGAGGATTTACAAGAGTAGCTTTTATTAAAGATGTTGAAAAGTCAACTCCTTTAAGTTATGGATTATCTTTTACTACAAAGAGAAAAACAAAAGTTGCAACTTGTAACATTGGATATGGTGATGGTTTGAGAAGATGTCTTTCTAATAAGTTTTGGTTAAAATTGAACGGAGAAAAAGTTAAAATAATTGGTAATATTTGTATGGATCAAACACTATTAGATGTAACTGGGAAAAATGTTAAAATAGGAGATGTAGTAGAAATTTTTGGGGATAATTTTGAAATTGAAACTATGGCAGAAATAAGTAGTTCGGTGCCTCAAGAAATATTATGTGGTTTTGGTAGTAAAAGAGTGAAAAAAATTTATATAAATGGAAAATAAAATTAAAATTTGGAAAGAAGAAATAGAAGATTATTTAGATAAAAAATTACCGAAAGATAAAGAGAGTCCTGAAATTTTAAGTGAAGCAATAAGATATGTCGTTTTTTCAAAAGGAAAAAGATTAAGACCGATTTTGGTTTTATGTGTAAGTGAGATTTTTGAAATTAATAGAAAAAAAATTTTACCAGTTGCAGGTGGAATAGAACTTATACATAACTTTTCTCTTGTTCATGATGACCTTCCTTCTATGGATAATGATGATTATAGGAGGGGACTACCTACATGTCATAAAAAATTTGGTGAAGGGATTGCTATTCTTGTAGGAGATACTCTTTTGACCTATGGATTTCAACTTATTGCAGAAAGTGGAAATCTAATATTATTAAGAGATATTGCCAAAGTAATAGGTCATAAAGGAATGGCAGGAGGGCAGGTTCTTGATTTGATTTATAAAGGAAAAAAGATTAATGAGAAAGAAAAAAGAAAAATTGACTATTTAAAAACAGGAAAACTTTTTGAAATCTGTTTTAAAGTTCCATTTTATTTCAAAGAGATAGAAAAAGAAAAAAAGGAATTGATTGAAAAAATAGCAAAAAATTTTGGAATTGCTTTTCAAATAAGAGACGATATAGAAGACAGAGAAGGAGATATAAATAAATTAAGGTTAAAATTAAAAGATATTTACAATAAATTAAAAATTGAAACTTTAAAACTTGGAGAAAAAGGGAAAGTGTTACTTTATATCTTTGATAAAATTTATGCTGACTTTTTATAATTTCTTTTTAATGATATAATATTTTTATTAACTTCCTTATAAAGGAGGCAAAATGAGTGTAATAGAAATAAAAGAATTGACAAAATATTATTATATTGGGAGGAATAAAGTAGTTATAGGTCTTGAGAATGTTTCTTTTAATGTTGAAGAAGGAGAAATTTATGGAATACTTGGTCCTAATGGTTCTGGAAAAACAACATGTTTAAAACTTTTGCTTGGAATTTTATATCCTACTTCAGGAGAAATAAGTATACTTGGAAAAAACCAATTTGATATAGAGATGAAAAAAAATGTTGGTTTTTTGCCAGAAAATCCTTATTACTATGATTATCTTACCGGTCCAGAACTTCTAAAATTTTATGGAAAACTTTTTGAAATTCCTGATAAAATTATAAATAAAAGAATTGAAAAACTTTTGTTTCTTGTCAAACTTCATGAAGTTAAAAAACTTGCTTTAAAACATTATTCTAAAGGTATGCTTGAAAGAATTGGTCTTGCAGCAAGTTTGATAAATGACCCTAAAATTTTAATTCTTGACGAACCCACAACTGGACTTGACCCTATTGGATGTATTGAAACAAGAGATTTATTAATACAATTAAAGAAGGAAGGGAAAACAATTCTCTTATCAAGCCATTTCCTTTCAGAGGTTGAAAGAGTTTGTGATAGAATTACAATATTTCATAGAGGTTATTTGCTTGCAACAGGAAAACTTGATGAATTAATACAAAAATATAAGGCAGAAGGACTTGAAGATTTGTTTGTGAAAACTATACAGGAATTTGATCAAAAAGGAGAAAAAAAATGAAAAAGGCATGGCTTATCGGATTAAACACTTTTAAAGAGTCACTAAGGAAAAAAACTTTATATATATTACTTGTTGTTGCATTCGTTGTAATTGGAGCATCTAAAGCATTTTCTTTTTTAACAGCAGAAGAAGAATTAAAAATGATTAAGGATGTTAGTTTTTCAGGAATAGAATTTTTTGGTGCTTTAATTGCAATTTTTATTTCACTTACAGCAATTTCAAATGAAATTGAAAAAAGAACTATCTATACTTTATTTTCAAAACCTATAACAAGACAGAATTTTTTTATTGGAAAACTTTTTGGGACTATTTTAATTTTACTTTTGAATTTTATACTTATGTCTCTTTTTTTTATAGGATTATTAATTTTCAAAAAAAGTCCTCCTGATATACAAGTATTTAAAACATTATTACTAATATTTATTGAACTTATTCTGATTGGTTCAATTACACTTACAGTTGCAACCTTTGCTTCAGATGCTTTCAATGTTATTTTTTCATTTTTCTTATATATAGTTGGTCATTTAACTTCATATGGTAATCAACTTGCAGATAGAACAGAAAATTTAATTTTAAAAGGCCTATGGAAAGTTCTGTATACTGTTGTTCCAAATTATGAAAATTTTAATATAAGAGATAAGGTTGTTGTTGGAATTGATGTAAGTTGGCAATATGTTTTTAAAACAGGTATTTATGGTATATTATATCTTGCAGTTATTCTATTAATTGGTTCTTATTTCATTCAAAAGAGGGAAATATGAAAAGAAACTGGATCAGATTATTTATTGCAATTTTACTTTTAGTGCCAATCGGATTTTTACAGGTAAGTATTGATTATTCTAAACAAGTTGAAAATCTTGAAAGTTCTATTTTATTGATGCCTGGGCAAATAGCTGGTAGTTTAATATTGAGCGGTTTTAAAGGACTAGCAGCAGACCTTTTATGGTTGAATATAGAAAATTACTGGCATTCTGGTCAACATTATAAAATGTTACCTTTACTTGAAGCAATTGCTTGGCTCCAGCCAACATATATAGTTGTTTGGGCAGTCGGTGGATGGCATATGGCTTATAACATTTTTGCAACTGTTCGTGCAAGGACAAATTCTCTTGAAGAGGAAATTGAAAAGAAGTTATCTAAATTAGAAAATAAAAAAGAAAAAGAAGTAATTATTAAGATTAAAAATGAAATAAGAGAATTAATTGAGGGTTTAGCAAGGGATTATGTCAAGACGGAAGAAAAGATTAATGAGTATTTAAATTTCATAAATAGTTGCTTTATTGAGATAGATAATTTGAAAGAAAAAATAGAAGATAAAGAAATATATAATCTTGTAAAAAGTTTTATAAATATTCCGATGGAAATGCTTTACTGGTATAGTAACGGTGTTTCTTTCCTTAAGAAGGGTATTGCTTATAACAAAGATAGATATGACCTTTATTTTGAACTCGGATGGACTTATTACCATAAAGGGAAAGATTATCCCAATGCTGTTAGATATCTTGAAAAAGCGATTAGATTTCCACATCCTGAATTTGTTGATGATGTTTTGGCTCACGCTTATGAAAAAAATGGACAGATTGACCTTGCAATAAAACAATGGGAAAAACTATTAAATACATCTTTTCAAACTGTTGCTGAAAGAGCAATTCATTTATTAAAAACTACAGGAAAATTTACACCATAAATGAAACATTTAATATTTGTTCTTTCTGCTCCCTCAGGAACAGGTAAAACTACAATACAAAAATTACTAAAAAATCAATTAAAAGATATTGAGATAATTACAACATATACTACAAGAAAACCAAGAAAAAGCGAAATAAAAGGTGTTGATTATAACTTTGTAAGTAAAAAAATCTTCAAAAAAATGATTAAAAATGATCAATTTGCTGAATGGTCAATTGTATATGGTAATTATTATGGGACACCAAAGAAAGAAATAGAAGAAAATTTAAAAAAAAATAAAAAAATGCTTCTTGTAATTGATACGCAGGGTGGATTAAAAATTAAAGATAGATATAACAATAAGGTGTTGTTGATTGGAATCCTCCCTCCATCGCTAAAAGAACAAGAAAGGAGAATGAGAGAAAGAAAAGATATGAAAGAAGAAGAAATTCAGAAAAGATTATCAATATCAAAACAGGAAAGAAAAATATTATTAGAATTTTATGATATTAGATTGATAAACAAAGATATTGAAAAAACAGTTGAGAGAATTAAAGAAATAATTTTGAATAACTGATTATTTAAAACAATTTAATATTTTTTCTTCTAAAACATTTTCTGGCATTGCTCCTACAATCTGACCAATTTTCTCCCCATTCTTAAAGATTACAAAATTAGGAATTGACATAATATCAAACTTCGCAGCAATATCTGGATTTTCATCAACATTTACTTTTGCAAAAACAATTGAACCTTTATATTTTTTTGCAAGATTTTCAAATACTGGAGCAACTATTTTACACGGCATACACCAACTTGCCCAAAAATCAACAACAACTTTTTCATTATTTTTAATTATCTCATCAAAATTTTCAATATTCAGAATCAAAACGTCTTCCATTTTATCTCCTTTTTGAATATTATATCATTTTATTGTAAAATTTTAAAAAACTTATTCACAAAAATGGAAAATGAAAAAATATTACAATTTCTTTCTGATTTTAATATAGAGATAAGGAAAGAAAATTTTCTGAAATTATGCAATTTAATTAAAAAAAATAAGATAAAAAAAGATAACGAATTTTTGGGTTTTATTAATGCCCATATACATACATTCCATTCTTTTAACTATAAAAACTGGTCTCCATTAAGAATTGTTTTTGAAGGATGGAAAAAGGGGCTATTATATTTGGGAACTGTTGATTTTGATACACTAACTGGACTTGAAGAAACTTTATGGGCTGGTGAATTGTTAAATTTAAAAGTAATAAGTGGTTTTGAAACAAGAGTTTTTTTAGAAGAAATGAAAGATAAAGTTATAAATTCTCCAAATGAACCTGGGATTTTTTATTTGTGCGGTAAGGGATTTAAAAAAAAACCAGGAGAAAAAACTTTAGAGAAAAATTTTTTTGATAATTTAAAAGAGATTGCTCAGAAAAGAAACAAAAAAATTATTGAGAAAATTAACAATTACTTAAAAGAGATAAAAATAGATTATGAAAAAGATGTTCTTCCTCTTACTCCGTCAAAAAATCCTACAGAAAGACATATAATCTACGCATATTATATAAAATCAAATGAAGTTTTGAAAGAAAAAAAAGAGATTTTCTGGTCTGATATTTTAGGAATTGAAAAGGAAAAATTTATTGAATTAAGAGAGAAAAATATAGGTGATTTATATGAGAAAATAAGACAAAAACTTATTAAATTTGGAGGACCTGGTTACATAAAATCTGAAAGCACTGATTTTCCAACCTTTGATAGAGTTGTAGAAATGATAGAAAGATGTGATGGATTACCTATTGGAACATGGCTTGATGGAACAAATGAAGGAGAAAAAAATCCAGAAACTCTACTTGAATTACTTAAAGCAAAAAGAATTAGAGGGATAACAATAATTCCTGAAAGGAACTGGAATATAAAGGATGAGAATGAAAAGAAATTAAAAATAGAAAAACTCCATCAATTTATGACTATTTGCCAAAAGATGAATATGCCTGTTATATGTGGAACTGAAATGAATAAATATGGACAACCATTTGTAGATAATTTTACCAATCCAGAAATTTCTAAATATCTTAGATACTTTATAGAAAGTTTTGAAAAATTATTTTTATGAAAACCAATGAAAAAAAGTAATATCAATAAAGAAATAGAAGCACTTTATAAAATAAGTAGTGCAATAACATCTGATATGTATATTGAAGACATTTTAAAACTTATTGTGAATGTTACTGCAGAAGTTTTTAAGTCAAAGATATGTTCAATATTCCTTTATGATGAAAAAGAAAAAGTTCTAAAAATAAGGGCAACACAGGCAATGAGCGAGGAATACCTAAAAAAACCACCTTTAAAAATAGGAGAAGGGATTACAGGTAAAGTATTTGAAACAAAAAAACCGATGATAGTTGAGGATGTTAGAAAAGAAAAAGAATATAAATTTAGAGATATAGCCATAAAAGAAGGACTTGTATCAATGCTATCTGTTCCCATGATAGTCAAAAATAAAACAATAGGGGTCTTGAATGTTTATACTACACATCCTTATAAATTTACAGAAAAAGAAATAGAAATTATTTCTTCTATAGCAAATCAAGCAGCGATAGTAATTGAGAATACTGAACTTTTAGTAAAGACAAAAATACTTGAAGAAGAACTTGAAGCAAGAAAAAAAATAGAAAAAGCAAAAGGAATTTTAATGAAAGAAGAAAACTTATCAGAAGAACAGGCATATAATAAAATTAGGAAGTATAGTATGAACAGAAGAATAAGTATGAAAGAAGTGGCTGAAGCGATAATACTTACTTATGAAATAAAAAAGGGGAAATAAAAATGTTAGAAGAAAACTGTGGAATTTTTGGAATTTATTCAAATAAGAATTGCAGTGAGAAAATTTTTTATGGTATTTTTAAATTACAACATCGTGGTCAAAAATACTGTGGAATTTCTACATATTATAAAGGAATTAATTTGATAACTCATGAGGGTTTTGTAAGACATTCATTTACAAAATTTGAATTAAAAAAACTTATTGGTAATTATGGAATTGGACATGTAAGTTTAAAAGAAAAACAACCAATTTTTCTTGAATCAAAATTAGGAATTTTTTCTATTGCCTTTGCAGGTAATATTATAAATTTTGAACAATTATTTAAAGAAGAAACTTCTAAAGGACATTCATTTTTCAGTCATACACAAATAGAACTTATTGCAAAAATAATTGTTCAAAGTAATAATTTTGTAGATGGGCTTGAGAAACTTTCACAAAAAATAAAAGGGTCCTATACAATTTTAATACTCTGTAAGGAGGGAATTTATGCAGCAAGAGACCCATATGGATTTAAACCTTTAATTCTTGGGAAAAGCAATAATGACTATTTAATTTCTTCAGAATCAAGGCCTTTTAGTTTTCTTGATGCTAAAATTATAAGGGATGTAAAACCTGGAGAGATTATTTTAATAAATGAAAAGGGAATAAAAACCCAGAAAATTGTTAAAGGGCCAAGAATTGCTTTTTGTGCTTTTGAATGGGGCTATATTGCTTCTATGGATTCAATAATTGAGGGTGTTTCTGTCGCAAGAGCAAGAAATAATCTTGGACTTTTTCTTGCAAAAAATGACAATGTAGATGCTGATATTGTTTCAGCAATCCCTTTTTCTGGAATTGGTTATGCACTTGGTTATCATAAAGGTTCTAAAATTCCGTATGATGAAGTTTTTTTGATTGATAGATTTGCAAGTAGAAGTTACTTACCACTTACACAAGAAGAAAGAGAACAAGAAGCAGAATTAAAACTTTCTGTTATTGAAGCAAATGTAAAAGGCAAAAATATTATACTTTGTGACGATTCTATTGTTCGTGGAACCCAAATAAGAAATAAGGTTCTTGAATTAAAAGAATTTGGGGCCAAAAAAGTTCATGTTAGAGTAGGGTGTCCACCTTTAATCGCTCCTTGTCTATATGATATTTCTACTCGGAGTTACAAAGAACTTATAGCAAAAAAATATAAAATTGAAGAAATTGCAAAAAGAATAGGTGCGGATACTCTAAAATATAATACAATAGAAAATTTTGTAAAAGGTATTGGAATTCCTGAAGAAAAATTATGCCTTTATTGTTGGACAGGTAAAAAAATTATTTAGATTTTAATATTTACCAAATTTTCTTGCTGCCTCTACCATATATATAAAATTTCTTGCAGGAATATTATAATGAATAGAATTTGAAGAGGTTAAAATATAACCACCTTCTCTTGCTGCATCTTCAATACATTTTCTTACTTCTTCATATATTTGTTCTTTATTACCATAGACAAGCGTCTTTGAACAATCTACATTTCCAAGTAATGTTATTTTTTCTCCATATTTTTCCTTAAGTTGTTTCAACTCTATTCCAGCTGATTTATCTATTTCTCCATATCCATCAAAACCTATTTCACAAAACCATATATCCCATAAGGGTTTTGTATCTCCATCACTTCTAAATACATAGAAAAGTCCAAGTGACTTACATATATCAAGTATTTTTTTATATCTTGGCATCAGATATTTTCTGAAAACATTTGGGCTGTAAATTGGTCCATTTTTATCAGCCAGGTCGCCCCCACCAAGAATAAAATCTGCACCATGTTTTTTTGCTTCTTTAATAAATTCAATTGTAGATTTTGTTTGATAATCAAGATAAATTTCTATCCAATCTGGTTTTAAAATAATAGATTCAAGATATATTTCTCTCATAGGTATTGAAATACCTGCACTAAAAGCAATTGCCTTTTCTTCTCCAACTTTCTCAACAATTCTATCCCATGCATCAAAAATACTTTTGTCATCAAATTTAATCTCATCTTCCAACTTTTTCTCCATATATTTTATCTCCCTTTCTAAAGCAAGAAAACCTTCTCTATCTAAAGAAGAATCAATACAGAAAAATTGGCCAGATGAGGGAGAAAATTTATAAATTGACTAATTTTTTGTTTCTTTATTTTCATATAAGTATGTATTTTCATCAATTTTTTTAGGGAGAGCTTCTATAGAATAGACATTTGAAGGGACTAAACCAACTCTTATAAAATCTAAATCAAGTTGTTCATGAACTTTTAAAGTATCTTCAACATATCTTTCAACTAAAAAATCTCTTTCACGTCTATATAAAAGTTCAATTTTGTCTTTTTCAAATTCACCCCCTCCTGTATATGCATATCTTCCAATTATTTCAGAAGCAACTTTTGAAACAATTAACTGGTCAGAAACAGGGACAAAATCACTTTCTTTATGATTAAAAGCGTTCAAAACTCTCTCTTTTCCTGTCATAACTGCATCCTTTTTTAGATATTTTAACTTAACTTGAAAAAAATTAAAAATTGGACAATAATTATATCATATGGAAAAAGAAATACTTATTAAATGGGAAAGAATAAAAAAATTAATTGATGAAAAAAAATTAGAAGGGGTTTTATTGAATAAAGTGAGTAATTTTGCATGGTTTACAGGAGGGAAAATAAATTATGTTGGACTTCATACAGAAACAGGTGTCTGTAAATTACTTATCACAAAGAAAAAAATTTATTATTTAACAAATAATATAGAAGACCCAAGAATTTCAGAAGAGGAACTCAAAAATTTCAATTTTGAACCAATTGTTGTAAAGTGGTATGAGGAAGAATTTGACGAAAAAATAAAAAAAATTACTAAAAGAAAAGTTGGCTCTGATTTATTTTATGATAATTACATTTCATTAAATATTGAAAAATTACATTTTCCACTCCTCAACGAAGAAATTGAAAGATATAAAGAAATTGGTAAAACAACATCAAAAATAGTAACGGAAATTTGTAAAGAGATAAAACCAGGAGATAGAGAAATAGAAATATCTGGAAAATTAAGTGAAAGTTTATGGAGAAAAAATATAGTTCCTGTTGTTCTTTTAATTGCTTCGGACGGTCGGATTAAAAAATATAGACACCCAGTTCCAAAAGAAAAAAAAGTTAAAAAATCTGTTATGGTAGTCCTATGTGCAAGAAAGCATGGTTTAATAGTTTCTTTATCTCGGATTATTTATTTTGGTAAACCACCAGAAGATTTAAAGAAAAAACATCTTGCAGTTTGTAAAATAGATTCTACATTTATAGGTTCAACACTAAAGGGGAAATTAATAGGTGAAATTTTTTCTAAAGGAATAGAAATGTATGAAAAGACAGGATATAGAGATGAGTGGCAAAAACATCATCAGGGTGGACCAACTGGCTATATGACAAGATATTTCAGAGCAACAAAAGAGCGAAAAGAAGTTATAACAGGAAACCAAGCATTTGCATGGAATCCATCAATAACAGGGACAAAATCAGAAGATACAATTATCACAACCGAAGGAAAACCAATTATTATAACAGAGGACAAAAACTGGCCTTTATTAAAAATTGAAATAGACGATGGAGAATTTTTAAGACCAGATATACTTGTAAAATGAGAAAAATAAAAATATTGTTTCTCATATTATATGTTCTAATCTTTAAAAATTCTGTAAAGTGTGGTGAAGTATATCTTTTAAATATAGAGGGAGCAATTGGTCCTATGACTTATTATCAGGTTAAAAATGCTATATCTTTAGCCAAAAAAAACAAATTTGATTTCATTCTAATAACAATAGATACACCTGGAGGTTTACTTTCCTCAACAAGAAAAATAGTTCAAGAGATACTTTCATCTGACATTCCAATAGTTGGTTTCGTTTATCCAAGTGGTGCTCAATGTGCCTCTGCTGGAACATTTATTGCTTTATCTTGTCATATCCTTGCAATGGCTCCAGCTACAAATATAGGGGCTGCTCATCCAGTTACTCTTACTGGCGGAGAACAAAATAGTAAAATTGAAGAGAAAATTGTAAACGACACTGTAAGTTTTATTAAAACAATTGCAAAGTATAGGGGGAGAAATGAAAAATGGGCAGAAAAGGCAGTTAGAGAAAGTATTTCTTCAACAGAAGAAGAAGCATTAAAAGAAAAAGTAATTGACTTAAAGGCAAAAGATATAAATGATTTACTTGAAAAAATAGATGGGAAGATAATAAAAATAAATGACAAAGAGATAGTTCTATATACTAAAAATGTTAAAATAAAGGAAGCAAAACTTGAATTTAAGGATAGAATTTTGAAATTTATATCCGACCCAAATATTGCCTATCTTTTACTTATATTAGGAATATGGGGAATAATACTTGAATTTTCTCATCCTGGTTTTGGAATTCCAGGCATTGTTGGAACAATTGCTTTAATTTTGGCTTTTTTTGGACTACATACATTACCTATAAATATGGCTGGTTTAATACTAATTATCTTAAGTTTCATTTTCTTTATAATAGAAGCAATAACTCCAACTTTTGGAATTTTTATTACTTCAGGAATTATTACTTTCATACTTGGTTCATTAATGTTATTCAAAAAAACATCAGAAATTAAAGTTCCAAATATATCTATTATTCTTGTAAGTATTTTAACAGGTGGATTTATCTGGTTTATTATATGGTTTTCATTAAAAACAAAAAGAAGAAAAGTAATAACTGGTAAAGAAGGATTAATTGGAGAAGAAGGTAAAACTATAACAGAGTTAAATCCTGAGGGAATGGTTTTTGTCCATGGAGAACATTGGAAAGGAAAAAGTATAGAAGGAAAGATTGAAAAGGATAAAAAGATAAAAGTGATTGATGTTAAAGGTTTAGTTTTAATTGTGGAGGAAATTAAATATGAAAAAGAACAGATATGAAGAAGAAGCATGGAGAATTTTTAGAATTATGGCAGAGTTTGTAGAAGGATTTGAAACATTGGAGAAAATAGAAAAAGCCATTATTATATGGGGTTCTGCAAGAATAAAAGAAAATGACATCTGGTATAAAAAGGCAGTGATGACAGCGAAATTACTTGCAGAAAAAGGTTATACAATAATAACTGGAGGTGGTCCGGGAATTATGGAAGCAGCAAATAAAGGAGCGGTTTTAGGTGGTGGAGATTCTGTAGGACTTAATATAGAATTACCAATGGAACAAAAACCTAATCCCTATATAAAAACACTCATTTCTTTCAGATATTTTTTTACAAGAAAGGTTATGTTTGTCAAATATACAAAGGGATTTATTATATTTCCAGGTGGTTTTGGAACTCTTGATGAATTTACAGAAGCAATAACACTTATTCAGACAAAAAGAATTCATAAATTTCCTGTTGTTCTTATGGATACTACTTACTGGGAAGGATTTATTGATTGGTTAAAAGAGATTCTTTTAAAAAGACAATATATTGATAAAGAAGATTTAAAAATTTTTAAAGTTTTTGATCAGCCAGAACAAGTTGTTTCATATATAGAGAGATTCTACAATAAAAATAAATAATTTACAAATTTTTATACGATATTTACTTATTTCAAACAATATTTTAACAAGGAGGAAAATATGCTTTATAGAAAATTCGGAAAAACAGGAAAGATTGTTTCAATTCTTGGATTTGGAGCAATGAGATTACCAACAAAAGAAATAAATGGGGTAAGAACAATTGACGAAGAATTATCAATAAAAATCATTATAAGAGGGTTTGAACTTGGTATAAATTATATTGATACTGCTTATGGATATTGTGAACAAAAAAGTGAAATAATTGTAGGAAAGGCAATTAAAGGATGGAGAGATAAAGTATATATTTCAACCAAATCACCATTATGGCAAATAGAAAAAAAAGATGATTTTAGAAGAATCCTTGAAGAACAATTAAAAAAAATTAATGTTGAGTATATTGATTTTTACCATTTTCACTCATTAAACTGGCAAAGTTTTCAAGAAAAAGTTTTAAAATTTAATTTAGTAGAAGAGGCACAAAAAGCAAAAGAAGAAGGACTAATTAAACATATCTCTTTTTCTTTTCATGATAAACCAGAATATATGAAAAAAATTGTTGATACAGTTGATATATTTGAAACAGTTTTGTGTCAATATAATTTACTTGATAGAAGTAATGAAGAGAGTATTGAATATGTCTCAAAAAAGGGAATTGGAGTTGCTGTTATGGGTCCTGTTGGTGGAGGACGACTTTCTGATTTTCCTTATTTGATGAATGTTTTTAAAGAAAAATATAAAAATCCAGTTGAAATTGCTTTTAAATTTGTTTTTTCAAATAAAAATGTCTCAATAGCACTTTCAGGGATGAATAGTTTAGAAATGGTTGAAGAAAATGCAAAAATAGCAAGTTCAGAAGAATTTTTAAATGTAGAGGAAATCAGAATTATAGAAAATATAATAAAAGAAAGGAAAAAAGTTGGAGAAATACCTTGCACCTCTTGTAGGTATTGCCTTCCCTGTCCACAAAACATTCCTATTCCTCATATTTTTAATTTATTCAATCAATATATCCTTTTAGGTTCTAAAAAACAGAAGGAAAATTATTTAAAGATAGGGATAAATGAAACAGAGGAAAGAAAAAAAGCAGATGCTTGTGTTGAATGTGGGCAATGTGAAGAAAAATGTCCACAGAAAATAAAAATTAGAGAAGAACTAAAAAAAATTCATAAAATATTATCTTCTTGATTCTTTAAAAAATTTGTTATTTCTCTGATGAATGTAATAACATTCACAACTTTTTCATTTTCAAAAATTGGTATTTTTCTTGTTTCTGTTATTATTTCTTTACCAGTAATAAAATTTTTTTCCTTTGTTATTAAAATTTCACCAGTGTTAAATACTTTTTCATATTCTTCTTTAATATTTTGAGAAAGAAAAGGGAAAATATCAAATAATTCTTTTCCAACAACATCAATGGGAAATCCAAGAAGTTTATTCCAATTTTCAAAAAATTTATTAATAAAAATAATCTTATATTCTCTATTTATTATATGAATTGCTTCTGGTAAAATATCAAAAATTCTTTCATAATCATAAATTTTTTGCTTCTTAAAACTTTCCTTTGAAATTTCAATTCCATAACTTATTATTTTTAAAATATAACCTTTCTCATCTTTTATATAAGAATTCCTCCATTGAATTAATTTTAATGTTTTAATCTTTGTCTCAACTAAATTTTCATAATATCCAAATTCTTCTATGTGTCCTTCTATAAGTTTATTAAATACAAATTTCAAATCATCTCTTATATTTTCAGGAATACATTTATCAAACCAGTTTTTTCCTATTAGTTCATCTTCTAATAAATAATGCAAAATTTCCACGCCTTTCTTATTTATAAATTCAATTAAACCTTGTCTATCAAGAATAACGATAATTCCAGGGAAAAATGAGATTATATTTTTCAATTTTCCAATTTCATCCTTAAGATTTTTTATTTCAATATCTTTAAAAGCAATAATATTTTTAAGTTTTGTTAATTCATCCACTTGTTTTTCCCCCTTTAAAAAATATATTATTATAAAAAATAAAAAAGTCAAAATTTTTTAGTTGATTTTTTTTAACAATTAAGGTAAATTTATATTAAAAGCGGGATTAACTCAGTGGTAGAGTGCGAGCTTCCCAAGCTCGAAGTCGCGGGTTCAAATCCCGTATCCCGCTTTTTTTATTAAGAAAATGTTTCAAGTTTCTTTATAAATCTTTTATAGGTTGGGAAATAAGAAAATAACGATAAAAAATTAATTAGTGAAAAAGTTCCAAGCCATGCAAAATTCCTACATATTAAAAATCCAATAAAACCAAAAGTAGAAATTGTATTCAAAAAAGACAACATTAAAATTGTATATGAAAAGTATGCTTTACTTTTTTCAAAATCATTTTTTTTATTTACAAATAATTTTTTTGATATAAAACCAGAAAAACCCCCGCAGAAAAAGAAAACCCCAAGTCCTAAAAAATATAAAGCATTTAAAAGAATTTTTATCTTTTCATTTTCTTCATAACTTATTGCAAAATTTGAAAAAAAACCATTTAAAACTATTATCTTTCCAATTAAAATCAGAAGTAAAGGATATAGAAAAAACGAAATTGAAATAATCTTTATTTTCCTTATATTCTCCATAAGTTTTCTCCCAAATACTTTCAATATTTATTTTATTATAAAATCCTGACTTTTCAAAATTATTTTAATTAAAAAAACTATAAAATTTGAAAATTCTTAAAAACACAACTAAAATTTTAAACAAATTCGTTAAAAAGATTTAAAAAAAATGGAAATATTGCCATTAACACCTGAAAACAAGATATGTTTTTTTGGCTATTATGATAAGAAACAATTGAGTCATGATAAAAAATATTTTCTATTTTTAGAAGTTGAATTTCAAAATCGTGAGCCACTGGAAAATGACAAAGCAGAGATATGGATAGGAGAAATAGGAACTAAAAAATATCAAAAACTTGACGAGACATATTCTTGGAACTTTCAACAAGGTTGTATGCTTTCATGGTTGTCTGAACAAGAAATAATTTATAATGTAAGAATAGAAAAAGAGTTTTTTGCAAAAATTTATAACATCAAAAATGGAAAAACTAAAATAGTTGACAGACCAATAAGTTGTATATTCCCAGAAAAGAAAATTGCTTTAAGTTTAAATTTCTCGCGACTTGCCAAATGGAGACCTGGATATGGCTATGTTGGAGTAAAAGATAGATACGAAAATGAAAAATGGCCAGAAGATGATGGTATTTATTTTGTTAATATTGAAAAAAATAAATGTAAATTAATAATCCCTCTTTCTAAAATGCTTGAATTTAGGAAAGAAGAGGAAATAAATAATTCATATGGATGGTTTAATCATACTTTATTTAATAAAAATGGAACAAGATTTTGCTTTGTAAACAGGTGGAAGACGAAATTTGAAGAACAATTTAAAACAAGATTTATAACAAGTGACTTATATGGAAAAGAAATTTATGATTTAATTGATTCCTACTCAATTTCACATTTTGACTGGAAAGATGAAAAAGAAATAATAGTTTGGGCGGAGATAAAAGGTGAAAAGGGATTCTGGATATTAAAAGATAAAACAGGCAAAATTAAAAAATTGAGTGAAAAAATCCAAGAAATAGATGGTCATTGCTCTTATTCAAAAAATAAAAAATTCATTTTATATGATACATATCCAATTGAAAATTATAGATATCTCAAAATATTTGATATAGAAAAGAACAGAGAAGTAATTATAGGCAAATTTTATTCTCTTCCAGAAATTACTGGACCTATAAGATGTGATTTGCATCCAAGGTGGGAAAATGAAAATATTATCACATTTGATTCAATACACGAAAATTATAGAAGAAGTTATCTTTTAAAACTAAACCTTCAATTTAAATTTTTGTCTAAATAAATGGTATGGAAAGGAAATTTTTTCTCGTTTATTTCATATTTTGGTTTTGCAATTTTGCTTTTTCAGAAAAAATAGAAAAAATTGTAAGTGGTAAATCGCACACATTGATTTTAACCAATGATGGATATGTTTTTGCTTTTGGATGGAATAAAGCAGGACAAATAGGGACTGGAAATGATAAAAATATAATCAAACCCATAAAAGTCAAGTTAAATAATAAAGAATATTTAAAAGATATAGTTGATATTGGTGCAGGAGATATACATTCAATTGCATTAAATAAAGACGGATTTGTTTTAACATGGGGTGGAAATATATCTGGTCAACTTGGAGATTTAACATATAATAATTCAAATTTTCCTGTTTTTGTAAAGTATAAAAATGGAAAGATATTCAACAAAGTAATAAAAGTTGTTGGTGGATGGGATTTTTCAGTTGCTTTGAGGGAAGATGGTACTATCTGGACCTGGGGAGACAATAAATATGGACAACTTGGAGATGGTTCAACAATAAACAGAAATTATCCTGTTCAGGTTAAAACTGATTTAAAATATTTGAAAGAAATTATAGATATAAAGGCAGGTGCTTTTCATATACTTGCATTAAAAAAAGATGGAACTGTCTGGGCATGGGGAAATAATGAATTTGGACAACTTGGAGATGGAACTTATCAAAACAGATATTATCCTGTTAAAGTTAAAAAATTAAAAAATATTGTAAAAATATCATGTGGCGCTTTCCATTCTCTTGCAATAGACAAAAATGGAAATTTGTATTCCTGGGGAAAAAACTGGAAAGGACAACTTGGAGATGGAACCTATCAAAATAAAAATATACCGGTGTTAGTAAAAGGAGAAAATGGTGAGGGATATTTAAAAGATGTTATTGAGGTTTCCGCAGGAAGAAATCATACAATTGTTTTAACAAAAGATGGAAATGTTTATGTGTTTGGTGGAAATACTTTTGGACAACTTGGAAATATGATTTTAAAAAGAATAAATTTCCCAATAAGAGTTTATAATGGAAAAGAATTAATAAAAGATGTTTATCTAATTTCTGCGGCTGGAAATTATTCTGTTTTATTATTAAAAAATAATTATTTATACTTCTGGGGAACAAATGAAGGAGAAATTATAAATAAATTTGAAAAATCTTTAATTCATCTTCCTTTCATACTTGCAAAGTTTTGAACAAATTGACATAAACAAATTTTTACTTTATTATTTTTTGATAGTCAAAAATTAAAATATTTCTTTTTTTATTTTGAAAATTAGGAGGGAAAATGAGAAGTGATAATATAAAAAAGGGTTATATAAGAGCTCCTCATAGAAGTTTGTTAAAAGCAATTGGATTAACAGATGAAGAAATAGAAAAACCTATAATAGGAGTAGCAAACTCAGGAAATGAAATAATTCCAGGACATATACATCTTGACAAGATTACAGAAGCAGTTAAAGCAGGAATTAGAATTGCAGGTGGAACACCTATTGAATTTAGAACTATCGGTGTCTGTGATGGAATTGCGATGGGACACCAAGGAATGAAATATAGTTTAGTATCAAGAGATATAATTGCAGATAGTATTGAAATAATGGCTCAAGCACATCAATTTGATGGAATAGTCATGATAGCAAGTTGTGATAAGATTGTTCCTGGAATGTTGATAGCTCTTTTAAGATTAAATATCCCTGGGATTTTTATAAGTGGCGGCCCTATGTTATGTGGATTCTTGCCAGAACAAGAAGAACTTGATTTAATTAGTGTTTTTGAAGGAGTAGGAAGATTTTTAGAGGGAGAAATTACAGAAGAACAACTTAAACTTATAGAAGAAAGGGCCTGTCCTGGTGCAGGAAGTTGTGCAGGAATGTTTACAGCTAATTCAATGAACTGCCTTTCGGAGGCATTAGGACTTGCTTTACCTGGTAATGGGACAATTCCTGCAGTAGATGCAAGAAGAATTAGATTGGCAAAATATACAGGAATGAAAGTTGTTGAACTTGTGAAAAAAAATATTAAACCTTTAGATATTGTAAGATTTGAAAGTTTCAAAAATGCGATTGTTGTTGATATGGCAATTGGTGCATCAACAAATACTGTTTTACATCTTCCAGCAATTGCAAATGAAGGTCAAATTAAACTTGAACTTGAAATTTTTGATCAGTTAAGCAGGATAACTCCAAATATCTGTAAACTTTCTCCTGCTTCTAAACAGCACATACAGGATTTAGATGCTGCAGGTGGTATTCCTGCTGTTATGAAAGAATTAAGTAAAAACGGCTTGATAGAAAGAGAATGTTTAACTGTCTCAGGAGAAAAAATTGGTGATATTATTGAGAAAGCAAAAATTTATAATAAAGATGTTATTAGAGATATTGAAAATCCTTATATGAAAGAGGGAGGAATAGCAATTTTAAAAGGTTCATTAGCCCCAGATGGTGCAGTTGTAAAACAATCAGCAGTTAAAGAAAATATGAGAAGATTTATAGGAAAAGCATCTGTATTCAATTCAGAAGAGGAAGCTACAAAAGCAGTTATTGAAGGTAAAATAAAAGAAGGAGTAATAATTATAAGATACGAAGGGCCAAAAGGTGGACCTGGAATGAGAGAAATGTTGTCAATAACATCTATTATTAGTGGAAAAGGACTTGATGAAAAAGTTGCTTTAATTACAGATGGAAGATTTTCTGGAGGAACGAGAGGTCCCTGTATAGGACATATAAGTCCTGAAGCAGCAGAAGGGGGTCCAATTGCCTATGTAAAAGATGGAGATATAATTGAAATAGACATCCCTTCAAGAAAAATTGAAATTCGCATAGATGAAAGAGAAATGGAAAAAAGAAAAAAAGAAATTAAAATATTAAAAAAAGATTTAAAAGGAGTTCTTGAGAAATATTCAAAGCTTGTTCATTCTGCTAATACAGGAGGAATTCTTAAATGAAAGATATATTACTTGAAAAAGAAATTGCAAAAAAAGGGATAATTAGTGAAGCAGTAAAAAAAGTTGCAGAAGAGGAAGATTTAAATCCTGAAGAGTTAGCAAAAAAAGTTGCGGAAGGTAAGGTTATAATTCTAAAACACAAAGGGAGATATTTAGGGATTGGTGAAGGCACAAAAACAAAAGTAAATACAAATATAGGAACATCTCCTGAAGTATGTGACATATCATTAGAAATTGAGAAATTAAAAATTGCAGAGAAGTATGGAACAGATACAGTAATGGACTTAAGTATAGGTGGAGATATAGACAATATTAGAAAAAAAATTATAGAAAAAAGTAATGTTCCAGTTGGCACTGTTCCGATATATCAGGCAGCAATAGAATCAGCTCAAGAAAAAGGTGCAATAACAAAGATGGATGAAGATAAAATTTTCGGAACCATTGAAAAACATGCAAAAGAAGGAGTAAGTTTTATTACTGTTCATTGCGGTTTAAATTTAAAAGCAATTGAAAGATTAAGAAAAAATACAAGGAAATCTCTTGTTGTAAGTAGAGGAGGGGCTTTTTTAATTTCATGGATGATATCAAATCAAAAAGAAAATCCTCTGTATAAAAATTTTGATAGATTATTAGAAATAGCAAAAAAATATGACCTTGTTTTAAGTTTGGGAGATGGACTAAGACCAGGTGGAATTATTGATTCAACAGATAGTGCACAAATTGAAGAATTACTTACACTTGGAGAATTAACAAAATATGCATGGGAAAATAATGTTCAAGTTATAATTGAAGGACCAGGACATATTCCAATTAATGAAATAGAAGCAAATGTTTTACTTGAAAAAAAGATTTGTCACAGTGCGCCATTTTATGTTCTTGGTCCAATTGTATCTGACATTGCTCCTGGATATGACCATATTACATCTGCTATTGGTGGAGCAATTGCTGCCTGGAAAGGAGCAGATTTTTTATGTTATGTCACACCAAGCGAACACTTATCTTTACCGGGAATTGAAGAAGTAAAAGAAGGTGTTATTGCTGCAAAAATTGCTGCACATGTTGGAGATATTGGAAAAGGGATTAAAAAAGCGAAAGAACTTGATTTTACAATGGATATTATAAGAACTAAAAGAAAATGGGAAGAAGAGATGAAAATTGCTATTGATAAAGAAAAATTTAAAGAGTTAAGAAAAAAATTCCCATTAAAAAATAAAGATGTTTGCACAATGTGTGGAAAATATTGTGCAATAAAAATTGTTGAAAAATATCTCGGGACAAAAGCAATTTGTTAGAAAATGAGAAAAATAAGAAAGTTCGGAGAAAATATTTTAAGAAAAAAAGCAGAAGAAGTCAGAAATATTGACGATAAAATCTTAAGAATTATAAAATCCATGAAAGAAACACTGATTTCTGTAAATGGTATTGGACTTGCGGCAAACCAAGTTGGCATTTTAAAAAGAATTTTTATCGCTTATGATAAAGAAAAAGAAAATTTAATCACAGTTATAAATCCTGAAATTGTAGATGCAAA
>JAMWCA010000002.1 GCA_023819545.1 Candidatus Omnitrophota bacterium | reverse complement strand
TTCTTCCAGGTTCAAGAACTTTTAAGCCATATTCTCCATAAAAAAGTTTATTCCCTCTTTCTGCTTGTCCTTTTGTCCTTCCTTTTTGCATTTTTCTATATTTAACTCTCTTAGGCATCAGTGGCATCTTTTTCTCCTTTTTCTTCCAAAATCTCTCCAAGATAAACCCATACTTTAACTCCAACTGTCCCACTTCTTGTAAAAGCAGTACTTGTTGCATAATCAATCTTTGCTCTTAAAGTATGAAGTGGAACTTTACCCATAATATATTGTTCACTCCTTGCTATTTCAACACCCGCAATTCTTCCAGAAATTCTCACTTTTATACCTTTTGCACCTGATTGCATTGCAAGATCCATTGCTTTCTTTATTGCTTGTCTATGTGGAACCCTTTTTTCAAGCTGTATAACGATACTGTCTGCAAGAAACTGGGCGCTCACTCCTGGTTGATTAATTTCTATACAGTCAATTGTTATCTGTTTTTTGAAAATTTCATATAGTTCATCTCTTAGTTGATTAATTTCTGCTCCTTTTCTACCAAGAACTACCCCTGGTCTTGGTGTATAAATTTTAATCCTTATTTTATCCGTTTTTTCAATTTCAATCTTGGAAATTGTTCCTCTCGGATATCTCTTTTTTATGTAATCTCTGATTAAAATATCTTCTTTTAATAGATCCCTGAATTCTTTTTTTGAAGCAAACCACATACTTCTCCAATTTTCAACTATTCCAATTCTTAAACCGATAGGATTAACTTTCTGTCCCATTATTATTCCTCTCCTTCAAGAATAACAGTAATATGAGATGTTCTTTTTCTAACCATTACTCCTCTTCCCATTGGCGCTGCTCTATATCTTTTCAACATTGGACCACCATCAATGATTATATTTTTTATCTTCCATTCAATCCCTTCACCTTTATTTTTCCCATTATTCTCCGCACTTTTAATAACATTTTCAAGAATTTTCGCTCCTTTTTTCTTCAGATTTCTCAGAATTCCAATTGCTTCTTCAACTTTTCTTCCTTTAATCAGGTCTACTATGTTTCTTAATTTTCTCGGTCCTATTCTAACATATTTTGCTTGTGCTTTTACTTCCATTTTACTCCCTTTTATTTCTTTTCTCTTGCTCTTTCTGTATGAGCACCATGGCCTCTAAAAGTTCTTGTAGGAGCAAACTCTCCAAGACGATGACCTACCATATTCTCTGTAACATAAACATTAACAAAAGTCCTTCCATTATGAACTGAAAAAGTAGTTCCAACAAATTCAGGAATTATAACGCAACTCCTTGCCCATGTTTTAATAATCCCTTTTTTACCTGATTGTTTTTGTTTTAAAACTTTCTCAACAAGTTTTTTATCAACATAAGGACCTTTTTTCTTTGACCTCATTTCTTTTTCCTTCTTTGTAATATTAATTTATCAGATGGTTTTTTCTTTTTTCTTGTTTTATAGCCCTTTGCAGGTACTCCAGTTGGACTTTGTGGTTGATGTCCTTTTCCCCTTCCTTCTCCACCACCCATAGGATGGTCAACTGGATTCATTGCTGTTCCTCTTACTGTTGGTCTTATTCCAAGGTTTCTCATTCTACCTGCCTTTCCAAAAGATATATATTTATACTCAGGATTACTTACTTGCCCAATTGAAGCATAACAATTAAGGTCAAACATTCTTATTTCTCCGGATGGTAATCTTACCTGTGCATATTTTTCTCCCTTTACCATCAAAGTTGCTAAAGTTCCGGCACTTCTAACCATTTGACCACCCTTCCCTGGAGTAATTTCAATATTATATATCTGAGTTCCTTCTGGAATATTTTTTAAAGGTAATCTATTCCCAACTTTTATTTCTACTTCTTCTCCGCATTTGATTCTATCGCCAACAGAAAGTCCTAATGGAGCAATTATATAACTTTTTACACCATCTGTATATTGAATAAGAGCAATTCTTGCATTTCTATTTGGGTCATATTCAATACTTTTAACAATCGCTTCGTGGTTTATTCTTCCTTTAAAATCAATAATTCTATATAATCTTTTATGACCTCCACCTCTATGTCTTACAGTAATACGACCTGTATTATTTCTTCCACCTTTTTTCTTCAAACCAAAAACAAGAGATTTTTCTGGTTCTTTTTTAGTAATATCAGAAAAATCCTGCAATACCGCATGTCTTTGACCAGGAGTAACCGGTTTTAATTTACGTAATGGCAATTTTTTCTCCTTCTTTCAATTTAACAATCGCTTTTTTATATCCTGATTTATAACCTTCAATATAAAACCTGTATCTTCTCTTTTTCTCTTTAACATTTACAATGTAAACTTTTTCAACTTTTACTTTATAAATTTCTTCAATTGCCTTTTTAATTTGATTTTTATTTGCTTTTTTATCAACACAGAAAATATATTTATTTTCTTTTGTCAAATCAGTTGCTTTCTCTGTTATTATTGGATTTTTCACAATTTTATATGGATCGAACAATTTTTTCTCCTTGTAATAAATTTTTCAAGTTTTCAAAACACTCTTCTTCTAAAATTAATCTATCACTGTCTAAAATTTCATAAGCATTTATTTTATCAATATAATCATATTTTGCAAGAGGTATATTTCTTACAGACAATACTTTATTTTTATTTTTTGAATTTTCAAAAACGAAAAGAATTTTCTCATTCTCATATCCAATTTTTTTCAAAAAATTGTAAAAAATTTTTGTTTTTGGTTTCTCAATATCTTTTATTTTAACAAAGATTATTCTATTTTCAATAATTTTATCCCTTATCGCTTCGGTAAGTGCCTTTTTTCTTACTTTTTTTGGCAATCTTATATAATAATCTCTCGGTTTAGGTCCAAAAGCAATCCCGCCATGCCTCCATATTGGATTTCTAATTGAACCAACCCTTGCTCTACCAGTGCCTTTCTGTCTCCATGGCTTTCTACCCCCTCCACTTACTTCTCCCCTTGTTTTTGTTGAATGAGTCCCAACTCGCTGATTTGCTAAATAACTAACAGTATAATAGTACAATACATCCTTATTAATTGGCTCTTTTATTATATCTTCTGAAATTTCTTTTTCTCCTACTAAGTTTCCTTCAATATCATAAACATTAATTTTGACCATTTTTTACTCTCTTTTTGACTGCTTTTTTTAAAATTAAATATGAATTTGATGGACCTGGAACAGCACCTTTAACCATAATCAAATTTTCATTGTTTAAAATTTTAATTATTTCTAAATTTTGGATAGTTACTCTTTTAGCACCCATATGTCCTGCCATTTTTCTTCCTTTTAAAACTCTTTGAGGAGCTGTTGGTCCAATTGAACCTGGTGCTCTATGAGACATAGAACCATGCGTTGCAGGCCCTCCATGAAAGCCATGTCTTTTTACAACTCCTTGAAAACCTTTACCAATTGAATTACCAGTAACATCTATATAATCGCCTTCTTTAAAAATATCAATTGAAATTTTATCTCCTATTTTAAAATTTTTGATTTCTTCCTCTTCCACTATAAATTCTTTCAAAATTTTTAAAAAAGGCAAATTTCTTTTTTTAAAATATCCAATCTCTGGTTTTGTTAATTTCTTCTCATCAACCTGTTCAAAACCAACTTTTACAGCATAATATCCATCCTTTTCTAATGTTTTTAAATCAACAACAATACCTTCCCTATATTCAATTAGAGTAACTGGTATAACCTCACCGTCTTCTTTAAAAATCTGTGTCATTTTTAATTTTTTGCCAATAATTCCTAATCCCATCTTAAACCTCAACTTTCTTTCATTTCAACTTCAACTCCTGCTGGTAAATTTAATCTACTCAAAGCATCAACAGTTCTTGGAGTTGGATCAATTATATCTATAAGTCGTTTATGTATTTTTAATTCAAACTGTTCTCTACTTTTTTTATTAACATGTGGAGACCTTAAAACAGTATAAATTTCTTTTTTTGTTGGCAATGGAACAGGACCATTAATCCTTACGCCTGTTGTCTTCACAATTTCAATTATCTCTTTAACAGACCTATCAAGCAATCTGTGGTCAAACGATTTCAATTTTATTCTAATCCTCCTACCTTCCATTTTCTTTTCCTGTTAGTTAATAGATAAAAAATTATTATACCACAATTTTTTAATAAATGCAAATTTTTATTCAATTATTTCTGTAGTAGCACCAGCACCTACTGTTTTACCTCCTTCTCTTATAGCAAATCTTTGACCTTTCTCTAATGCTACTGGATATATTAACTTTATCTCCATCTCTATGTTGTCCCCAGGCATAACCATCTCTACTCCCTCTGGTAACTTTATCTCTCCTGTCACATCTGTTGTCCTTATGTAAAACTGTGGCCTATATCCTGTAAAAAACGGCGTGTGCCTCCCTCCTTCCTCTTTCTTTAATACATATACCTGCGCCTTAAACCTTGTATGTGGTGTTATACTCCCAGGAGCCGCTATAACCATCCCCCTCTCTACTTCATCTTTCTCTATACCCCTTAATAAAACACCTACATTGTCTCCTGCTACCCCTTCCTCTAACTCCTTCCTAAACATCTCTAATCCTGTCACTACACTCCTCTTTATCTCATGACTTAATCCTATTATCTCTACCTCCTCCCCTACTCTTATCTTCCCCCTCTCTATCCTACCTGTCGCTACTGTCCCCCTTCCTGTTATACTAAATACATCCTCTACTGCAAGTAAAAATGGCTGGTCTATCACCCTAACTGGCTCTGGTATATAATTATCTATACTATCCATTAATTCCCATATCCTACCACACCACTCACACTCCCTCCTTCCACATCCACACTCTAATACCTTTAATGCACTACCCTTCACTATCGGCACCTGCTCCCCTGGAAATCCATACTTGCTTAATAACTCCCTTACCTCTAACTCTACTAACTCTACTAACTCCTTGTCCTCTATCATATCCATCTTGTTCATAAATACTACTATCGCTGGCACATCTACTTGCCTGGCTAACAATATATGCTCCCTGGTCTGAGGCATCGGTCCATCCGGCGCACTCACTACAAGTATCGCTCCATCCATCTGTGCCGCTCCTGTTATCATGTTCTTTATATAGTCAGCATGCCCAGGACAATCTATATGCGCATAATGCCGCTTGTCTGTCTCATACTCTATATGTGCTATGTTTATCGTTAATCCCCTCTCTTTCTCCTCCGGCGCTTTGTCTATCTCCTCATATTTAGTAAATCTCGCCTTCTTCTCTTTCTCTAATACCATCGTTATCGCACTCGTTAATGTCGTCTTCCCATGGTCTACATGCCCTATTGTCCCTACATTCACATGCGGCTTGGTCCTTATAAATTTCTCCTTCGCCATTATCTTCCTCCTTTTTTATGTTTACATTAAGAAACACCTATACCTACAATTTTTTTAAATTCCTCATCAGAAACAGGTTCATAATATAATGGTTCTATTATAAAACTTCCTCGTCCTTGTGTCAAAGACCTTAAAACAGTTGAATAACCAAAAATTTTCTTAAGAGGGACATTCCCATTAATAAATCCTGTATTACCATGAATTTCAATATTGGTAACTTTTCCATTTCTTGTTGTAAAATCGTGTATAACATCTCCAAGAAATATTTCAGGTGTTAAAATCTCTATCCTCATTATCGGCTCAAGAATTATTGGAGCTCCATTTTTATAAGCATTCTTGAAAGCAATTACAGATGCTACTCTATAACCAAAATGAGTTGAGGTTTCAGGATTAAATTTTGCATCAATAAGATTAACTTTTATATCAATGATAGGAAAACCATAAATACCAACCTCAAGACATTCTTTAATTCCTTCTTCTATTGATGAAACAAATTCAAATGGTAATTTATCTCTATCAACGAGATTAAAAAATTTGAACTTCTCACCTTTTTCTGCTGGTTCAAGTTTTAAACTAACATACCCATAATTTAATTTATCACCAACTGTATTTAAAAATTCACCTGTCCCTTCACATGGCAAAGAAATTGTTTCTCTATATGCAACTTCTGGTTTACCAAGTCGTATTTGTAATTTATATTCTCTTTTCAATCTTTCAGCTATAACTTCTAAATGTAATTCACCCATACCCATTAAAATTATCTGACCAGTTTCTTCGTCAATTTTAACTTTCAAAGTTGGGTCTTCTTCTAACATCTTTTCAATTGTCTCATAAACTTTCTGGTATTCTCCTTTTATTTTTGGCTCAATTACTGAGTAAATTACTGGTTCTGGAAAATTTATTGATTCAAAAATAATAGGATTTGATTCTTGACTTATTGTATCTCCTGTATATGTATTTTTTAACCCAATAATACCAACTATATCTCCTGCAATTGCTTCATCCTTGTTAAAGTATTTATTTGCGTGAATCTCAAGTATCTTTAAAATTTTTTCTTTTTTACTTCTTGAAGAATTTAAAACTGTATCCCCTCTTTTTATCTTACCTGAATAAACCCTTACATAGAAAATTTTACCTAAATGGATATCGTTATATATTTTAAAAATAATTCCTGAAAATTTCTCATCGGGTATAGGTTTTCTTTCTTCTTTCCTCCCTGTTATTGGATTTATACCTTTAATTTCTCCTCTATCCAAAGGTGAAGGCAAATAATCACAAATAGCATCAAGAAGTAAAAGTGTTCCTTTATTTTTTAAAGAAGAACCACAAAAAGCAGGAAAAATTTTACATTCAAAAGTTCCTTTTCTTATTGCTTTTTTCAATAACTCTTTTGAAATATTATCTCCGTTAAGATATTTTTCCATAACCTCTTCATCTATTTCTGCAAGTTCTTCAATTAATTTAAATCTATATTTCTCAAGTATTTCTTTATAATCACCATCAACCTCTTTTATTTCTGCTTCTGTCTCTAATTCAGAATTATAAAAAATTACTTTTTGTTCAATGATATCTATAAGACCGATAAATTTATCTTCACTTCCTATTGGTAATACAAGAATTAATGCTTTTGAACCAAGTTTTTTATTAATATCATCAATAACTCTGAAAAAATCAGCTCCAATTCTATCCATTTTATTTACGTAAATAATCCTTGGAACATTATACTTTTCACTTTGACGCCAAACAGTTTCTGATTGTGGTTGAACTCCTGCAACTCCACAAAAAATTCCTATCACTCCGTCAAGAACTCTCAAAGACCTTTCTACTTCAACAGTAAAATCTACATGCCCTGGAGTATCAATAATATTTATTTTATGCCCCTTCCAAAAACAAGTTGTTACTGCTGCCTGTATTGTTATACCTCTCTCTTTTTCCTGATCCATCCAATCCATAACTGCTGTTCCCTCGTCCACATCACCAATTTTATATGTCTTACCAGTATAAAAAAGAAATCTCTCTGTTGTTGTTGTCTTTCCAGCATCTATATGTGCAATAATCCCTATATTTCTTACCTTTTCAATCATAATAAAAACCCTTTTATATAAGATAAATCCTTGTTAACTTTTAGATATAACCATCATTACCATCTATAATGAGCAAAAGCTCTATTGGATTCAGCCATTTTATGAGTATCTTCTTTCTTTTTTACACTTGGACCTTCTCCTTTTGCTGCTTCAAGAATTTCATCTACAAGACGCAATGCCATTGGTTTTCCTTTACGACTCCTTGCTGATTCAACAATCCACCTAATTGCAAGAGATAAACTTCTATGAGGAGGAACTTCCATTGGAATCTGATATGTAGCACCTCCAACTCTTCTTGGTCTAACTTCAAGTTTTGGTTTAACATTATTTAATGCCTTTTTAAATACAGTTAAAGGGTCTTGATTTGTTTTTTCTTTAATTATATCCATTGCTGTGTAAAATATCTTATATGCTACTGTTTTTTTTCCATCCCACATCAGTTTATTAATAAACTTTGCCACTTCATAATCATTATATTTAGGGTCAGGTTCAATAATTCTTTTTTCTGCTCTTTTTCTTCTTGGCATTTTCAACCCTCCTTTTTCTCTGCCTTAGGTTTTTTTGCTCCATATTTTGACCGAGATTTCTTTCTATTCTCAACTCCTGAAGCATCAAATACACCTCTAACTATATGGTACTTAACCCCAGGAAGGTCCTTAACTCTACCTCCTCTAACAAGTACAATTGAATGTTCCTGAAGATTGTGTCCTATCCCAGGAATATAAGCAATTACTTCTTTACCATTTGTTAAGCGAACTTTTGCAATTTTTCTTAGTGCAGAATTTGGTTTTTTTGGTGTCATTGTTTTAACATATAAACAAACTCCCTTTTTGAAAGGATTACCTTCAAGTGCAGTTGACTTTGTCTTTTTCTTCTTTGGTTTTCTTTTTTTTCTTAATAGTTGATTAATTGTTGGCATAAAACCTCCTATTTTTTATATTCCAATTCTTCAATTTTTTCTTTTTTTGCTTCAAAAATTCCTGTTCCTGCTGGTATTAATCTTCCAAGAATAACATTTTCTTTTAGTCCTTCAAGATGGTCCTCTGCTCCTAATATTCCAGCATTAGTTAATACTTTAATTGTCTCTTGGAAAGAAGCCGCAGAAATAAAACTCTCACTACCAAGAGCAACTCTTGTAATACCAAGAACCATTGGCGTAAATGTTGCTGGTTTTTTCCCTTTCGGTAAAGATTCATTAATCTTTTGGATTTCATGTCTGCTTATTTCTTCTCCTTCAAGTAAATATGTATCACCAGGCTCTTCTACCCTTACTTTTGATAGCATTTGCCTTATAATTACTTCAATATGTTTATCATTTATTTTAACTCCTTCAATCCTATAAACCTTCTGAATTTCATTCAAAAGATATTCCATAACCTTCTTCTCCCCTTGAATTTTCAAAATATCATTTAATGCTTTATCTCCATCTGTTAATGAAGTTCCAGCAAGAACATAATCACCATCACTTACAGTAAGAGTCCTCCAGAAAGGAATTGTATATTCTTTCTCTGTTTTTGTTTCTGGGTTTGTTATTTTAACCTTCCTTTCCCCTTTTTCTATTTCTATTTTTACAAAACCATCTATTTCTGCTAATATTGCTGGCTTTTTAGGAGGTCTTGCTTCAAATAGATCTGAAACTCTTGGAAGTCCACCTGTGATATCCTGAATTCTAACAACTGTTCTTGGTATTTTGGCAATTACTTCTCCCTGTTCAACTTTTTCACCTTCATCTACAATTATATGGGCACCTGTTGGAATATGATAATTACCAACAATATTACCTTTTTCATCCAAAAGAAGAATTTGTGGATCCATATCCTCTTTATGCTCAATTATTACCAAGTTTTTTCTTTTAGAAGATGTTTCTATCTCTTCTTTTGCAGTTTTTCCGACCTCTATATCTTTATATTTAACAATACCATTTTTATCAGCAATAATAGGAATTGAAGAAGGGTCCCATCTTGCTATAACTTTATCTTTTTCAACAAAACTCCCATTTTCATAGTTAATTATAGACCCAACTCTTAAAGTATATCTTTCAAGTTCTCTTTCCCTATCATCAACAATCACAATAGTCCCTTCTCTCTGACAGACAACATTTTTACCTTCTTTATTTTTCACAGTTTTTAAATCTTCAAGATACTTAATTCTTCCACTATTCTTACTTGTTATTGATGAAGGACCGACTCCTCTTGAAGCAGCACCACCTGTATGGAAAGTCCTTAAAGTTAATTGTGTCCCTGGCTCACCTATTGATTGTGCTGCTATTACTCCAACTGTTTCACCAATATTAACAAGTTTCTTCCTTGATAAGTCCCATCCATAACATTTTGCACATACACCTTTTTCTGATTTACAAGTTAATACACTTCTTATCCTTAATCTCTGAATTCCAGCATCAATAATTTTTTGTGCTTTTTCTTCATCTATTATTTCTCCACTTTTTACAATTATCTGGTCTGTTATTATATCCACAACATTATCAAGTGCTGTCCTTCCAATAATTCTTTCTTTCAAAGGAATATACTCCTCTTCCCCTTCTATTAAAGGACTTGCATAAACACCTTCAAGTGTTCCACAATCTATTTCTTTAACAATGACTGAATGAGCAACATCTACAAGTCGTCTGGTTAAATATCCTGCATCAGATGTCTTTAAAGCAGTATCAACAAGACCTTTCCTACCACCATGGACTGATAGAAAGTATTCTAAAACATTAAGCCCTTCTCTAAAATTTGATATAACAGGAGTGTCTATAATTTCTCCAATTCCTCCTGTAAATTTCTTGGTTGGTCTTATCATAAGACCTCTCATTCCCATCAATTGAGCAACTTGTGTTTTGTTTCCTCTGGCTCCTGAAGTTACCATTAAATAAATAGGATTAATTCTGAATGGATTTGTCTTTACATCATTTTTTATTGTATTCATAACCTCTTCCATAAGTTCATTAGTTACAGAAGTCCATATATCTATCTTCCTGTTATACCTTTCTCCTTCAGAA
Organism: Candidatus Omnitrophota bacterium; assembly: GCA_023819545.1. Taxonomy (GTDB): domain Bacteria; phylum Ratteibacteria; class UBA8468; order B48-G9; family JAFGKM01; genus JAMWDI01. Next base: position 20,972 of record JAMWCA010000002.1, on the reverse strand, counting down.
ATGACACCCTTTTTATAGTTATTCTCTATTTTCTCCACTTCTTTTTTTGCTTGTTCTATCAAATTCTGTTTTGCCTTAGGGATAATAAGGTCATCTATACTAATTGTAATCCCGCTAACTGTTGAATAATAAAATCCAATTTCTTTACATAAATCCAGAAATTCAACAGTTTTTTCATAACCACACTTTGTAAAAATTTCATCTATAAGTTTTTCAAGACTCTGTGAATCAAAGGACTCATTTTTAAATGGTATCTCTTGAGGGATAATTTCATTAAATATAATCCTTCCAACAGTTGTCACTATTTTATTCCCTTTTTCATCTCTTACTCTTATCGGTCTATGTAATTCAAGTTCTCCAAGATAATTTAAATATTTTGCTTCATCAAAACTTGAAATCTCTTTTGGATATTCTTCTTCATCACTCATATATGTTAAATAAGCGCAACCCATCACTATATCTCTTGTTGGAGTTACAACAGGCCTTCCATTTGCAGGTGAAAGGATATGTGTTGTTGATTTCATTAAAAGTTCTGCTTCAAGTATTGCTTCAGGTGTTAAAGGAACATGTATACTCATTGTATCTCCATCAAAATCCGCATTATAAGCAGGACAAACTAAGGGATGAATAGCTATTACATTCCCTTCTATCAATCTTGGTTCAAACGCCTGAATACTTAACCTGTGTAATGTTGGTTGTCTATTTAATAAAACAGGGTGATGTTTTATTACTTTTTCAAGGGTCTCCCAAACTTCTGGTCTATTTTCTCTTATCGCTCTTTTAGCACTGCCAAGTGTATGGAAGTACTCTTTTTTTCTAAACTCTCTCAAAACAAATGGACTGAAAAGTTCAAGAGCCATTTCTTTGGGTATTCCACATTCATTTAATTTTAAATTAGGACCTACAACAATAACTGCTCTTCCTGAATAATCAACTCTTTTCCCAAGTAAGTTTTGTCTAAACCTCCCTTGTTTCCCTCTTAAAGCATCTGCAAGTGATTTTAAAGGTCTTTTACCCTTTCCAAGAACAGGCATACCATGTTTACCATTATCCATTAAAGCATCAACTGCTTCTTGAAGTAATCTTTTTTCATTTCTGACTATAATATCAGGTGTTTGTAATTTAATAAGTTTTTTCAATCTATTATTCCTGTTTATAACTCTCTGATATAAATCATTTAAATCAGAAGCAACAAATCTACCACCATCAAGTGGTAAAAGTGGCCTTAAATCAGGAGGTATAACAGGAATTATGTTTGTAACAAGATATTCAGGTTTAACTTGTGTTTTCATTAAACCCTGAACCATTCTAAGTTTTTTGATAAGTTCTCTTTTTTCTCCATTCAAGTTTTTACTTTTTTTCAATTGTTCTTTTAAATATTCTTCCATTTTGTGAAGGTCAATCTTTTTAAGCAATTCTTGAATTCCTTCTGCTCCTATTCCTACTTTAAATTTATTTCCATATTTTTCTAAATTTTCTTGATATTCTGCTTCTGTCAATAACATCTTTTCTTTTAGATTTGTTTCTCCCGGGTCTATAACTATATACCTTTCATAATAGAGAACCATTTCAAGTTCTGCCTGTGAGAGATCTAAAAGTAAACCTAACCAATTAGAAGCACTCTTAAATAACCAAACATAAGCTACAGGAGTTGCAAGTTCAATATGTCCCATCCTTTCTCTTCTAACTTTTCTTGAAGTAACTTCAACTCCACATCTATCACAGATAATTCCTTTATATCTTAATTTCTTATATTTGCCACAAGCACATTCATAGTCCCTTTCAGGACCAAATATCTTTTCACAAAATAAACCATCTCTTTCAGGCCTTAATGTTCTGTAATTCAATGTTTCTGCTTTTTTCACTTCTCCATAAGACCATGACCTTATTGTTGTTGGTGTTGCAATTCTTATAGTTACAACTTCTTTTTCTTCTTCTCCTATTTTTCTTTTTTCAATTCTTAAATCAAATCCAAGTCCTTGCAATTCTTTTTTCAAAACCTTAAAAGATTCTGGTATATTTTCTCCTTGATAATCAAGCCCTTTTGCAATTGATTCATACATCAACTTTCTACCTTCTGTATCATCACTTTTTACAGTTAACATTTCTCTCAATGTATAAGCAGCACCATAGGCCTCAAGAGCCCAAACCTCCATTTCTCCAAACCTCTGACCTCCGAATTGAGACCTGCCACCAAGTGGTTGCTGAGTTATTAAGGAGTAAGAACCAGTACACCTTGCGTGAATTTTTTCATCAGCAAGATGGATTAACTTCATCATATAGATGTAACCAACTGTCACTGGTTGATAAAAGGGCTCTCCTGTCTGACCATCATAAAGAATTGTTTTCCCACTTTCAGGCAATCCTGCTTCTTTTAAAAGTTGTTTTATTCTAAGTTCTTCCACTCCTTTAAATACTGGAACTTCTAAACTATATCCAAGTGTTTTTAATGCCCATCCAAGATGAGTTTCAAGAATTTGTCCAACATTCATCCTTGAAGGGACTCCGAGTGGATTTAAAACAATATCAACAGGTGTCCCATCACTTAGAAATGGCATATCTTCTTCTGGTAAAATTTTAGCAATAACTCCTTTATTCCCATGTCTTCCACTCATTTTATCTCCAACCGCAATTTTCTTTTTTATCGCAATTTCAACCACAACTTTCATTATTACATCAGGGTCAAGTTCATAACCTTTTCTTATTTTTATTTCCTCTTCTCTTGCTTCTAATTCTATTTTCTCAAGTTCTCTCTTCCCAATTTCTATAATCTTTATTAAATCTTCTCTTATATCATCTGGAACCTTATTAACCAATCTTTCCCATCCACTTACTCCAGATGTTACTTTTAGTTTTATTTTTTTCTTCTCAAGAAATTCTTTTATTTGGTTTGTTATAATCTCTTTAACTATTTTTTCTTTTTTCTTATATGTTTGCAGTGCCTGTTTTACCTCTTTTTCTATTTCCTGTTCAGAAACATTTTCCCTTCTTTTATATTTTCTAACATTTATAACAACTCCCTTTACCCCAGGTGGAACTCTTTCAGATGTATTTAAGACATTTTTTGATTTCTCTCCAAAAATTACTCTTAAAAGTTTCTCCTCGGGTGTTAACTCAGATTCTCCTCTTGGAGTAATTTTACCAACAAGTATATCATCAGGTTCAACTTCAGTCCCTATTTTTACTATTCCATCTTTGTCAAGATTTACAAGTTGTTCTTCAGGAACATTTGGTAGGTCTGCTGTTATCTCTTCTGGTCCCAGTTCTGTCTCTCTTGCTTCAACTTCAAATTCTTTAATATGTATTGAAGTAAATACATCATCCTTAACAAGTCTTTCACTTATCAAAATAGCATCTTCATAATTATAACCATGCCATGGCATAAAAGCAACAAGCAAATTCCTTCCAAGTGAAAGTTCTCCTGTTTTCGAAATGGCAAATCCATCAGTAAGAATATCCCCTTTTTCAACTCTTTCTCCAATTTCAACTATTGGTCTTTGATGGAAACAGGTATCCTGATTTGTTCTTGTAAACTTCTTCAGATAATAAACATCTTTTTCTTCCCATGGAAATAAACCTGGATTATCTCTCTTTACCACAATTTTTTCAGCATCAACATATTCAACAATACCCGAATTTTTTGCTTTTATAACTGCACCTGAATCTCTTACTACATATTTTTCCATACCTGTTTTTACAATTGGAGATTCAGGTTTAATAAGAGGCACTGCTTGTCTCTGCATATTAGAACCCATTAATGCTCTATTAGAATCATCATGTTCAAGGAAAGGAATCAAAGAACTACTCACACTAATAATTTGAACCGGAGAAATACCTATATAATCAACTTCTTCTCTTTTAACTTCTAAAAAATTTCCTCCCATCCCACGAACAATAACCTTTTCTGGAATTATAAACCCTGTCTTTTCATCATAAGAAGTATCTGTAGAAGCAATATTATATTTTTCTTCTTCATCCGCACTTAAATATTCAATTTTATCTTTTTTAACATATCCATTTTCAACTTTAAAATAAGGAGTCCTTAAAAATCCTAATTCATCAGTTTTTGCATATACTGTTAGAGAATTTATTAAACCTATATTTGCCCCTTCTGGTGTCTCTATTGGACAAATTTTACCAAAATGAGTATAATGGACATCTCTTACTTCAAAACCTGCTCTTTTCCTTTCTTTAACTCCACCTTCACCAACTGCTGTAATTCTTCTTTTATGTGTAATTTCTGCAAGTGGATTTGTTTTATCCAGAAATTGAGATAATTGATTCCTTGCAAAAAAATCATTTACAACATTTATGAAAAATCTATGATTTATAAATTCTTGTGGGGAGAAGGTTTCTATTTTACTTTTATCAACTAAAGACATTTTCTCTTTACAATATCTTACAAGACGTATAAGCCCTTCATAAACATGCTCTTTAATAATTTCTGCAGACGGTCTTACTCTTTTATTAGCAAGATGGTCTATATCATCTGTTTCCCCTTGATTTTTTTCATAGAGATTTAGAAGGTATTTTATTGTCTCTATAATATCCTTTTTAGTTAAATGTCTCTCTTTTAAATCAATTCCAAGTTTTTTATTTATTTGACTTCTTCCTGCTTCTGAAAGGTCATATGTCTCATTTGTAAAAAATAATGAATTTAAAAACTTTTCAGCTTCCTTTATTATACGTGGATACCCAGGCCTTAATTCAGAGTACATATATAAAAGTGCTTCTTCTTTATCCTTTGTATTATCTTTTAGAAATGTTGTTCTTAATACAGAATTTAAAGGCAAATCCTCTAAATCTTTATACATCTGACCATAAATTTCTTTTATTATTTCTTCTGTAGTCATTCCTAAGGACTTCAAAAAGATAGTCGCTAAAATTTTCTTTTTCCCTATCATTATCCATAGAGTATCATTCTGATCAACATAAATTTCAATCCATAGTCCTCTTGAAGGATAAATTTTTGCTGAATAAAGTGTTTTTGGAACACCAACTTCTTCCTTAAAATAAACTCCTGGACATCTTAAAAGTTGATTCACAACAACTCTTTCAACCCCATTTATTATAAAACTTCCACTTTCTGTCATAAAAGGAATACCACCAACATAAACAACCTGTTCTTTAATTCCAATATTTTGCAATTGTCCTTTTTCTGTTTTTTTATTTATTACAAGGCGGAATTTAACCTTAAGTTTGCCCTCATATGTTAATTTTTCCTCAATACATTCTTCAATTGTATTTGATGGTTCTTCAATTGAATAAGAAATGTATTCTAATTTAAGTAATCCATCTTCACTCTCAACTGGGAAAACCTTTCTGAATACTTCCTCCAACCCCTTTATTTTTCTTTTTTCTGGAGGAATATCTTTTTGTAAGAATTCTTCATAAGATTTCTTTTGTATACTTAACAAATCCGGAATTTCAACAACTTCCATCTCTACTCCTTTTTAATTTTTTAAAAAAATATAATTCCCCTTTTTTGAAAAACTTATTTTATTTCAACTTCTGCTCCAATTGCCTCAAGTTTTTTCTTTATCTCCTCTGCTTCTTCTTTACTAACTTTCTCTTTTACTGGTTTTGGCAATGATTCAACCAAATCCTTTGCTTCTTTCAAACCAAGATTTGTAATTGCCCTTACTTCCTTTATTGTCTGAATTTTATTTGAACCAGCATTTTTAAGTATTACATCAAAAGTAGTTTTGGCTTCTTGTTGTGTAGAAGTAGTAGTTGGTTGCTGAGAAGGCACACCAACAAAAGGAGCGACCATTCCACTTACTCCAAACTTTTCTTCAAGTTTTTTTGCAAGCTCAGCAACTTCAAGAATAGAAAGTTTTTCAATTTTTTCTACTATTTCATCAATAACTCTTTTTTCTGCATTTTCCATTTTAACTCTCCTTTTTATTTTTAATTTGATTTAAAACATTTATTACTCTTATTATCGGATTTTTAATTGCATTTACTACCCTATTTGTTGGCATTTTAAGCGTCAAAATCAGCATACTCTGAAGTTCTTTTTTTCCAGGCAATTTCCCAATTTCATCAATTTTACTTTTCTCTATTATTTCACCATTTAATAAACCCCCTTTAATTTCTATTTTTCCAAAATTTTTTTGGCAATTCAAAATAGATTTTATTATATCAATTTCATTTTCATTCTCTTTACTGCTCCATACAACAAAGGTTGGTCCACTAATAAATTTACAAACTTCATCTTTACTCAAATTTTTAAATATAATATTTGCCAAATTATTTTTCAAAACCATAATATTACCACCAAATTCTTTCACACTTTCCCTAATTTTCTGCATTTCAGATACTTTTAAATTTGAAAAAGTGCCTAAAATATTTATTTTACTATTTTTAAATTCATCTGTCAAGTTTTTGACAACTTCTTGTTTTCTCTTTTTTGTCCATTTTTTCATATTAAACTCCTTTTAACTCTTGAATTATCTTATGAGCATTTAGTTTTAAAGAAGGGGACATTGTTAGAGAAAGATGTATTGATTTTATATAAGTTCCTTTTACTCCTTGCGGTTTTACACTAAGGACAGAAAGAATAGAAGCAATTATATTCTCTTTAATTTTATCATTAGGAAATGAAATTTTACCTACTGAAAAATGTATATTGCCATCTTTATCCATCTTAAAATCTATCTTCCCTTTTTTTGCCTCTTTAACAGCATTTTCAACATCATTCGTAACTGTCCCTGTTTTAGGATTTGGCATTAAACCTCTCGGACCAAGTATTTTACCCAAGGGTGCAACAACTTTCATCATATCAGGAGTAGCAATAACATAATCAAAATCAAGCCAACCATTTTTTATTTTCTCTGCGATTTCACTTCCTCCTGCAAAATCAGCACCTGCTTCAATTGCCTTTTTTAAATTTTCTCCACTTGCAAAAACAAGAACTTTTATTTCTTTTCCTACTCCATGAGGCAATACAACTGACCCTCTAATAGGTTGCTGAAGTTTTTTAGGGTCAACCCCAAGTTTTATCGCAAGATCAACACTTTCATCAAATTTAGTTGAATGGAGTGTTTTTAAAACTTCAATTGCTTCATCTAAATCATAAATTTTTTTTCTATCAATTTTTTCAAGAAGTGCAGAATATCTCTTTGACATATTTTTCTCCTTTTAATCAACAATTTCAACTCCCATACTTTTACAAGAACCCTCAATTATTTTTATTGCTTTCTGTAAATCCTTTGTATTTAAATCTGGTAATTTAATCTTTGCTATTTCTTCTATTTGTTTTCTTGTTATTCTGCCGACTTTCTCTCTTTTTGGAGATGAGGAACCTTTAACAATTTTAATTGCCTTTTTTATCAATTCTGATGTAGGAGGTGTTTTAGTAATAAAAGTAAAACTTCTATCCTCATAAACAGTTATAACAACAGGTATTGTTGTCCCTTCTTTCCCTTTTGTAAGATTATTAAATTGCTTACAAAATTCCATTATATTCACTCCATGCTGCCCAAGAGCAGGTCCAACTGGAGGAGCAGGAGTTGCCTGTCCTGCAGGCACTTGTAATTTCACTATTGCTTTCACTTTTTTTTCTACTGCCATTTTCCTCCTTTGTTTTTATGGAATCTTTTCAACTTGCCAAAAATTAAGTTCAAGCGATGTTGCTCTCCCAAAAATAGAAACACTTACTTTTAACCTTTCCCTTTCTGGGTAAACTTCTTCAACAATACCAGTATATCCAACAAAAGGCCCATCTATAATTTCAATTCTATCCTTTACTTTAAATTCAACCTTAGGTAATGGTTTTGCTTTTCTCTCTTCTATTTCTCTCTTTATTTCTTCTATTTTTTCTTCTCTCAAAGGAACTGGTGTTTCACCTGCTCCAAGGAAATCAAAAACACCAGGCGTTGTCTTTATTTTATGCCACACAATTTCGTTATTTGCGTCATCTTCAAGTTCTATTAGCATATATCCTGGCCAAAACCTTCTACTTTTTGCTTTTTTCTCTCCTTTTTCAACTTCAAGAACTTCTTCTTCTGGAATAATAATTTGATTTATTCTCTTTTTCTCATCATTAATTCTATTCTCCAAAAGTTTCTTTATCTTTTTTTCCTGTCCTGTTCTAACATGCAATATATACCATTTACCCATATTTTCACCTTATTATTAAACTTATAATTTTTGAAAAAATTAAATCAACAATCCCAAAATATAAAGCCATAACAACCATAAATATCACAATAACAACAGTTGAAATACCTAATATTCTCTTTTCGGGCCATGTGACTTTTTTTAATTCTGACCTAACTTCAAATAAATAATTTTTTATTTTACCTTTCATAAATATTTTTGTCAAAACAGGCCTGGGAGGACTCGAACCTCCAACCTACGGATTTGGAGTCCGCCGCTCTCCCAATTAGAGCTACAGGCCTATAATTTTTTATTTCTTGATTTTCTAAACAAAAAAATATTATACTACTTTTTTATATTTTTGTCAAGTCACCAAATTTTTATTTACCTTCTGTATGCAAAGTATGTTTTTTACATTTAGGACAATACTTATTAATCTGTAATTTATCTTTTTTAATCTTCTTATTTTTGGTTGTAAAATAATTTTTGCTTCTACATTCCGAACAAATTAAAGATATAAATTCTCTCATCTTACTCCTTATTCAATTATTTCTGTAGTAGCACCAGCACCTACTGTTTTACCTCCTTCTCTTATAGCAAATCTTTGACCTTTCTCTAATGCTACTGGATATATTAACTTTATCTCCATCTCTATGTTGTCCCCAGGCATAACCATCTCTACTCCCTCTGGTAACTTTATCTCTCCTGTCACATCTGTTGTCCTTATGTAAAACTGTGGCCTATATCCTGTAAAAAACGGCGTGTGCCTCCCTCCTTCCTCTTTCTTTAATACATATACCTGCGCCTTAAACCTTGTATGTGGTGTTATACTCCCAGGAGCCGCTATAACCATCCCCCTCTCTACTTCATCTTTCTCTATACCCCTTAATAAAACACCTACATTGTCTCCTGCTACCCCTTCCTCTAACTCCTTCCTAAACATCTCTAATCCTGTCACTACACTCCTCTTTATCTCATGACTTAATCCTATTATCTCTACCTCCTCCCCTACTCTTATCTTCCCCCTCTCTATCCTACCTGTCGCTACTGTCCCCCTTCCTGTTATACTAAATACATCCTCTACTGCAAGTAAAAATGGCTGGTCTATCACCCTAACTGGCTCTGGTATATAATTATCTATACTATCCATTAATTCCCATATCCTACCACACCACTCACACTCCCTCCTTCCACATCCACACTCTAATACCTTTAATGCACTACCCTTCACTATCGGCACCTGCTCCCCTGGAAATCCATACTTGCTTAATAACTCCCTTACCTCTAACTCTACTAACTCTACTAACTCCTTGTCCTCTATCATATCCATCTTGTTCATAAATACTACTATCGCTGGCACATCTACTTGCCTGGCTAACAATATATGCTCCCTGGTCTGAGGCATCGGTCCATCCGGCGCACTCACTACAAGTATCGCTCCATCCATCTGTGCCGCTCCTGTTATCATGTTCTTTATATAGTCAGCATGCCCAGGACAATCTATATGCGCATAATGCCGCTTGTCTGTCTCATACTCTATATGTGCTATGTTTATCGTTAATCCCCTCTCTTTCTCCTCCGGCGCTTTGTCTATCTCCTCATATTTAGTAAATCTCGCCTTCTTCTCTTTCTCTAATACCATCGTTATCGCACTCGTTAATGTCGTCTTCCCATGGTCTACATGCCCTATTGTCCCTACATTCACATGCGGCTTGGTCCTTATAAATTTCTCCTTCGCCATTATCTTCCTCCTTTTTTAATCTTTACTTAAATTTACCTTCAGCTGCTGATGGGATTCGAACCCATGACCCCGTCCTTACCAAGGACGTGCTCTACCCCTGAGCCACAGCAGCAATTTTTAAAATTATAACATCAAAAATTGAAAAATCAAGAGCGGGAAACGGGATTCGAACCCGCGACTTCGACCTTGGCAAGGTCGCACTCTACCGCTGAGTTATTCCCGCTTTATTATAATTTTACCATATTAATAAAAAATTGTCAATCTACCATAGGTTGTCGGTTAGATGATAGTATCCATCTTGAAAAGAAAAATTTTTAAAATATATCTTTTTCCATATAAACTCTTCCTATTTTCCCTTTTTTCTTCTAAAAATTTTATAGTAATTTTACCATATTTTATTATCTACCTGTATACTATGTCTTAACCCGAAAAAAGAGAATATCCCTTGACATTGAATTTTTAAAAGGGTATAATAATTATTTAGGATTAAGAATAAAACACATCATCTATCTAAAAAATAAAAAGGAGGTGAAATATGGCAACTAAATTTAAAATAAGACCGCTTGCTGATAGAGTTGTTGTTGAGCCGCTTGAAGCAGAAGAAAAGACAAAAGGAGGAATAATCCTTCCTGACACTGCAAAGGAAAAGCCACAGGAAGGAAAGGTCGTTGCAGTTGGGAAAGGTAAAACAAATGAAAAGGGAGAATTAATTCCTCTTGAGGTTAAAGTTGGGGATAAAGTTTTATATGGCAAATATTCAGGAACAGAGGTTACAGTAGATGAAAAACAATATATAATTTTAAGAGAAGATGATATACTTGCTGTTGTTGAAGAAAAATAAAAAGGAGGTGAAATATGGCAAAACAGATTATTCTTGGTGAAGAAGCAAGGAGAAAAATTCTTGAAGGAATGGAAATAATGGCATCTACTTTAAAACCTACTCTTGGACCAAAAGGAAGATGTGCAGTTTTAGAGAAAAAATTTGGTTCTCCCACAGTTATAAATGATGGTGTAACAATCGCAAAAGAGATTGAACTTGAAGATCCTTATTTAAATCTTGGAGCACAACTTTTAAGAGAAGTTGCATCAAAAACAAATGATGTTGCTGGAGATGGAACGACAACAGCATCTTTGCTTGCTGTTACAATTGCTAAAGAAGGATTTAAAAATGTTGCAGCTGGAGCAAATCCTGTTCATTTAAGAAGGGGTATTGAAAAAGCAGTAAAAGCAGTTGTATCAAAATTAAAATTGATGAGTGATACAGTAAAAGACAAAAATGAAATACAACAGGTAGCAACAATAGCAGCAGCAAATGATTCAGAAATAGGAAAAATTATAGCAGAAGCGATGGATAAAGTTGGAAAAGAAGGTGTTATAACTGTTGAAGAAGCAAAGGGGACAGAAACTGAACTAAAAGTTGTTGAAGGTATGCAGTTTGATAGAGGATATCTTTCTCCTTATTTCATTACTGATCCAGAGAGAATGGAATGTGTTCTTGAAGATGCTTATATTTTGATTCATGATAAAAAAATCTCATCAGTAAAGGATATCCTTCCATTACTTGAAAAGATTGCTCAGGCAGGTAGACCACTATTGATAATTGCAGAAGAAGTTGAAGGAGAAGCACTTGCAACTTTAGTCGTAAATAAATTAAGAGGGACATTACAGTGTTGTGCAGTAAAAGCACCTGGATTCGGAGAAAGAAGAAAGGCAATGCTTGAAGATATAGCGATTTTAACAGGTGGTCAGGCAATTATGGAAGAACTTGGACTTAAACTTGAAAATGTTGACCTTTCTATGCTTGGAAGAGCAAAAAGAGTTATAGTTGACAAAGAAAATACAACAATTGTAGAAGGTGCTGGTTCTGCATCAAAAATCCAAGGAAGAATTAATCAAATAAAAAGCGAGATAGAAAAAACAACTTCTGATTATGATAGAGAAAAACTCCAGGAACGACTTGCAAAACTTGCTGGTGGAGTGGCAGTTATTAATGTTGGAGCACCAACTGAAACAGATATGAAAGAAAGAAAAGCAAGAGTTGAAGATGCTTTAAGTGCAACAAGAGCTGCGGTAGAAGAAGGAGTTGTTCCTGGCGGAGGAGTTGCTTTAATCAGATGTCAGAGTGAAATAGACAAATTGGAATTTGATGATCCTGATGAAAAAACTGGTGCAATGATAGTTAAAAAAGCACTTGAATCCCCATTGAGACAGATTGCTGAAAACTCAGGGCTTGACGGAGCAGTTGTTGTCCAGAAAGTAAGAGAAAACGATAATCCTAACTTTGGATTTAATGCTGAAAAGGATCAATTTGAAGACCTTGTCAAGGCAGGAATTATTGACCCAACAAAAGTTGTAAGGAGTGCTCTTGAAAATGCTGCAAGTATGGCTGCTTTACTTCTAACAACAGAATCTTTAATTACAGAAATACCAGAGAAAAAAGAGAAAACACCAGCAGGTCCACCTCCTTACCCTGAATATTGATAAGATGATAGCCCGCCATAAAATATGGCGGGCTTTTTTATTTTGATATGAAGAGATACCATTTATATATTGAAGGTATTGTTCAAGGTGTTGGATTTAGATGGTATGCTCAAAGAATTGGGAAAAAAACTGGTGTTAATGGATGGGTTAAAAATTTATTTGATGGAAGAGTTGAGATTGTGGTTGAAGGAGATGAAGAAAGATTAGAAAGATTTTTACAGGAGTTAAAAGAGGGATATCTTGGAGAAAACATAAGGAAGATAGAAAAATTTGAAGAAGAATATACTGGCGAATTTAAAAATTTTGAAATAAGATTTTAAATGGAAAATTATAAAGAGTTTGCAAAAGCAGGTTTAGATGTAGAACTGCCAAAAATTGAATGTTTTGAAAATCAATTCACTTCCTATACAATAACAATAATAATTCCTGAATATACTTCTTTATGTCCTAAAACAGGTCAACCAGATTTTGGAACAATAACAATTGAATATGAACCAGACAAATGTGTTATTGAATTAAAATCATTGAAAATTTATATTCAGTCCTACAGAAATATTGGAATTTTTTATGAGAATGCAGTTAACAAAATTCTACAAGATATAGTCAAAGCAATAAAACCAAAATGGATAAAAGTAAAAGGTGAATTTAATCCAAGAGGCGGGATAAAATCAATTATTGAAGCAAAATACCCTTAAATAACACCTACGAGGTGAAAGGTGGAAAAGAGGAATTGGATTATTTTACAAGATACCTGGCAAAGATATCTATTTCAATATTAACAAAATCACCAGTTTTCCTATATTTTAAATTCGTGTTTTCAATTGTATAAGGTATTAAATAGATTAAAACATTATTATTTTCAATTTCTGCAATTGTTAAAGAAATACCATCAACTCCAATAGACCCTCTTTTTACTAAATATTTTCTATATTCTTCAAGGACTTCTAATTTCATTAAAAAAAATTCCCCTTGTTTTGTTAATGTTTTTATCTTTGTTTTAAAATCAATATGTCCTGTCAAAAAATGACCTCCAATTCTATCTCCAATTTTCAATGCTCTTTCAAGATTTACATATTCTCCTATTTTAATTTCTCCAAGATTTGTTTGTTTTTTTGTTTGAGGACTAATGGATATAGAAAATTTTTTATTCTCAATCTTTTCAACAGTCAAACATACACCATTTACAGAAATACTATCTCCAACTTTTAAGTCATCAAAAATTTTTTCTCCTTCTATTAAAATCTCAAGTCCTTCGCCTTTATTTCTCTTACCCTTAATTTTACCTACTTCTTCAATAATTCCTGTAAACATTTTTTTTAATCCTCCCCTTTATTAAAATATCATCACTAATTTTTTCTATATTAATTTTTTCAATTTCAATTGCCTCTTCTATTTTTTCTTTATCTCTACCACCAAAAACAGATAAAGAATTTTCTCCGCCAAGTATTTTATTTCCTACAAATACCCATATTTCATCAAAAATTTCATTTTCAAAGAATTGTGTTAAAGTAAATTTTCCACCCTCAACTATAACTATTCCTATGTTTTTTTCAATTAATAGTTTTTCAAGTAGTTTTTTAATTTCAAATTTATTGTTTTGAGTTGGTAATTTAACATATTCAAAATTTGGTTTTGTTTGATATTTTTCAATCTTTTCATCTGGAATTTTCTCATCAAAAACTATTAATACTTTTGCTTTTTGATTTTTCCATATATTGCCTTCAATTGGTGTTTTCCCTTCAGGATCAAGTATTATTTTATAATATCTTTTTTTATCAAGAATATCTTTTTTCGCCTGAAATTGATCTAAAATATAGTCAAGAAAAGGATTATCTTTTAAAACTGTATTTACCCCAACTATAATTCCGTCAACTTCAAACCTTTTTTTCTTTAAATAATTTCTTGTTTCTTCTCCTGTAATCCATTTAGACAAACCAGTATATGTTGCAATTTTTCCATCTAATGTTTGTGCCCATTTTAATATAATATATGGTCTTTTTTCTGTTATATTTGTAATATAAAACCTATTAAATTCCTCTGCTTCTTGTTCTAAATAACCATACCTTACTCTTATTCCATTTTCTTCAAGTATTTTAAAACCATTTCCATTAACAAAAGGATTTGGGTCTATAATACAAGCAATGACTTCTTTTATACCAGATTTAATTATACTTTCTGTGCATGGAGGAGTTTTTCCCCAATGACAACATGGTTCAAGATTTACATATAGAGTTGCACCTTTTGCTTTATCTTTTGCTTTATTTAATGCTTCTATCTCTGCATGGGCAAGTCCAAAACATTTATGATACCCTTCTGCTATTATCCTTTCTCCTTTTGCAATAACTGCTCCAACAAGTGGATTTGGACTTACAAGACCTTTCCCTTTTTCTGCAAGTTTAAAACATTTTTTTAAAAATTTTTTATGGTCAACCATTTATATTTTTATTACAATTTTAAGACCCTCTCCCTTTTTTATTTTTTTTATTCCTTCAACAATATTTTCAAGAGGTATTACATCTGTTATAAATTTTTTTGCATCTACTTTTCCACAAGAGATTAACTCTGCTGCTTTTATATAATCATTTCTATTTGAAGCAAAAGCACCAAAAACAGAAATTTCCTTATAGTGAATAATATTTGAATCAATCTGAATTATTGAATCGTCTTTTGAAAGTCCACCAAAAAAACTTATTCTACCCTTTGAACCAATTAAATCAAAAGAATCAATCTGTGCTTTTTTTGCAGGACAGGCAGTTATAATAACATCTGCTCCAAATCCATTTGTAATTTCCATAATCTCTTGTTTCAAATTTATCTTATTTAAGTCCCATAGTATTATATCAGAAAAATTTTTACCAAATTTAACCAATCTATCAAAAGCAGGGTCAACAATAACAACTTTTTCACAACCAATTGCTTTTGCTAAACAAGCATGCATAAAACCAATAGGACCACCACCAAAAATTAAAACAAAATCATCTTTTTTTATATTCAAATAATTCTGACCATTTATACAGCATGAAAGTGGTTCAATTATTGTCCCTTCTAAAAGAGAAAGATTTTCAGGTAATTTCAAAACTGCCTTTTGTTTAACTGCCTCTTGAGGAATTACTAAATACTCAGCAAATCCACCTTTATAAAAATAACCAATTGCCTTTGTATCAGGACATAAATTATAAAAACCACCTTTGCACATCTTACATTTTCCACAACCAATTGAAGTAACAACTGTAACTTTATCTCCAACTTTTAAATCTGAATATTCAACATTTTCTCCTATCTCTGCAACTATTCCTGTAATTTCATGTCCGATTATTGCTGGTGGAACAACTTTTTTATGTCCTGAATAGAAAATCCTTACATCTGTTCCACATATAGCACAATATTCAACCTTAATCTTTATTTCATTTTTCCCACAAACTGGTTCTTCAATCTGTTCAACTCTTATATCTTCTATTCCATAAAAAATTGCTGCTTTCATAATTTCTCCTTGTTAAGTGGTATACTCCTCTATTAAATTTTTTTCTTTATTATAACCTCTACAATAATCTTTTCTTAACGGATATTCTTCACACTTAGGTTTATCATGATTGAAACAATACTTTGTTTTTTTACCCTTCCCTTTGTTTATTACTCCATATTCAACATAATCTTTCTCTTCTGCCAAAAATAATAAAAAACCCGTTCTCCATAAAACTCTTCCCACATTACTATCAAAAGGAATCTCATAAGAAATATCACTCCATCCATCATCCTTCCTTTTGGTTAATTTAAAAACACTTACATAAAATTTAGCAAAAAGATGACATGCTTTAGGTCCTATCGCACTACCAAGACCATATCTTTCATTATTCTTAATCTCTCTTGCCATTAATTCGGCAGATTTAAAAGATTCTATCCAATCTACAAATGGTGAATAAGAAATTTTATTTTGCTTTTCTAAATCTTTCTCTCTAATTAAAAAGCAACAAAGAGGAAGGCCCCACCTATGAATAACATAATCAAGAACTTGTGTGATAGACACTATTCCTCTTGGTGTTTGTGTGAAAAAAAGATTATATTTAGAAGGTTTAGAATTCATTTGTTTAGCCATTATCTGGGCTCCAGTTTCACAAACTTTTCTTGTAAAATCTAAAAGAAAATCAATATTATCCATTTCCGTTTATGAACAAATTTCCTTCTATTTCTTTTATTCTTTTTTTAGCAAAATCACAATATTGAGGAACAATTTCAAAACCAAGAAAGTGTCTTTTTAATAATTTTGCTGCTACTCCAACCGTTCCCGAACCTAAAAATGGGTCAAGAATAATATCACCCTCATCACTACTAAAAAGAATTAATTTTTTCACAAGCTCAATTGGTAATTTTGTTGGTGTCTTCAATTTCCCTATCCAATACTCTCTATTTACAATTATCACATCTTCTGGATAATCTTCAATCTTATTGAATTTATATTTATCTTGATTTTTTACAACAAATAAAATATGATAATGGCTTGTAACAAATTTTCTTTTAGTATAAACACCAAATTGATATTTCCATATCAGATGATTTATTTGTATAAACCCAACATCATCAATAGAATTTAAAACTGTCTTTAGATTTGTCCAACCAGAAAAAACATACATACTACCTGTATCTTTTAAAATTCTATAGGTTTCTTTTATCCAACTATAAGTGAAATCATAATATTTCTCTTTTGGAATTTCATTATAACCATCAATTACTTTTTCATTTTTTCTATTATAATTATTCTTTTTCCCTTTAAAATCAATTGCAAAAGGAGGGTCTGTTATAATTAAATCTATTGTCTCATCAGGAATTTTCTTTAATAATTTTAATGCATCTCCACAATAAATTTCATCAACCAAAAAATCTCCTATTCTCATTTCTTTTCAACTATTATTTTTTCTCCATTTTTAACATTTTCAAGAATTTTTAGGTCTGATTTTATTTTCCCTATTATTTCAACTGAACTTGCTGGAACTATTTTATCTCCTTTGCTTATAGGAGTCGGACCAAAGAATAAACACATACAATTACCCTCAGGCCAGTATCCAATATCTCCTTTTTCAACTTCATTTTTCGGATTTTCAATTTGACTTTTAACAGGAATTTCAAAATATATTTCTTTTCCCCATAATCTTGCTTTTGAATTAATCGGTAATTTCTCAATTATCTTTTTACCAAGCTCTGTCTCAAATATTTCAACTTCTATTTCTGAGTTTTCAAATTTAATTTTTAATTCCATACATTACCTCCTTTTTTATTTTTATTTTATCATTTTTTGTCCTTGAAATATAATATAGAGTTAAAAGGGAGGGCAAATGGTTAAAATAGGAATAATTGGTTGTGGCGGAATGGGAAGGTATCATGCAAATATTTTAAAGAAATTTCAAGATGTAGAAATTGTTTCAGCTTCTGATGTGAATACAGAAGTTTTAAATTCTTTTAAAAATGAGTTTGAAGTTAAAGAAACTTACACAGATTATAAGGATATGCTTGAAAAATCAGATATAAATGCAATTATCTGTGCAACTCCAACTCATCTTCATTATAAAATTGTAACTTTTGCAGCAAAAGCAAAAAAACATATATTCTGTGAAAAACCAATTGCTTTAAATTTAAAACAGGCAGAAAAGATGATAGATTTATGTGAAAAAAATAATGCTATACTTCAAATTGGTTATGTAAGAAGATTTGATCAAGAATGGTTAAAATTTAAAGAACTTATGGATAAAAGAATTATTGGAAGACCAGTCATATGGCATCAGATATGGGGTGGAAATGGACCTTCTGCTGAATGGTATTATGATATCAAAAAAGGAATGGGCCCTTTTGTAGATGGAGCTGTTCACTCTTATGATTTTGCAATTTTTACCTTTGGTAAAGTAAAAAAAGTTAAAAGTTCATTAACAAAATTTAAAAACTTCTCATCTCCAGATACAGGGACTACAATTGTTGAATTTGAAAGTGGTGATATGCTTGTTTTATGTTGGAGTTGGGGTCTTCCAAAAAATGTTTCATCTCAATATCTTCATCAGGCACTTGGTCCTGAAGGAGTTTTAGTATTTGGTGGATTTCAAGATGAAAAAGGTAAATATTTTGTTGTGAGAAAAGAAGTAGGAGAAGAAAAAATAGGACCGATTCCTTTAAATTCTCTTGGTATAGGATTTGAAAGACAGATCGAGCATTTTATTGATTGTGTAAAAAATAATAAAAAACCTGTTGTTAGTGGAATTGATGGTTATGAATCTCTAAAAGTTGGACTTGATGTCTTAAAAAGTTGGAAATAAAAAGTTATACAAAGTCAGAGGTTTTTTTAAAAAATTGTGGAAAAAAGGATAACTGATTTAGGGAAAGATATAAATAGGTTATTTTTAGTTAGATAGAAAATTATCCAAACAGAAGATATATTTTAGTTCTGTTGAAAAAAATGATAAAGTGTTATGAAACAAATTATTGACAAAGAAAAATAATTTAAGTATAATTTTCTAAAAAATTTGGGGTGCCTTTATGGCTTAAAAGGGAAGTGCTGTAGTCCCAAAAAAGGATGATCAGCCACTCCCCCGGAGCTGTGAGGGCAGACGAAAGGCAATAAATACCACTGGGAGATTTTCTCCTGGGAAGGTAGCCGAGTAGGATGAAGCCCGAGTCAGAAGACCTGCCCCAAATTGTGGTGAATTTCTTTCTGCGAGGGCAGAAAGAAATTGGCAAAGGGAAACGGGTGCAGCCCGCCACAATTATGTGGCGGGTTTTTTATTTTAGAGAGGAGGTGATAAAAATGAGCAAAATTTAAAAACAGAGTGTGAAAATTAAATCAGTCATAGAAACTTTTAAAATTAAAAAAGGAGGAGGAAATGAAAAAAATAAAAAAATATGGCTTTACATTAATAGAATTACTTGTAGTAGTTGCGATTATTGGTATTCTTGCTGCAATGCTTATGCCAGCACTTGCAAAGGCAAGAGAAAAAGCAAGGCAGGCAACTTGTATGAATAATTTAAAAAATTTGGCACTCGCTTTTTTAATGTATGTTCAGGATAACGATGATTATTTCCCACCGACTTACTATTTAACCTATACATCTGAAATTGGATGGGATTTTGCAACTGATGATCCCAACTCGTGGGCAACTTATAGGCCAGGAATTATTGGAAGTTATCTGACAAAGGGTATTTTTGAATGCCCAACTGCCAAAAAGATTATTAAGTCATATGATAGACCATTTACAGGTTATGCCTATAATGCAACCTACATAGGTGGTGGATATTTTGATTATAATGGGAATAGTCAGGCACAACCTCCAACAAAACTCTCAAGAATTAAAAAACCATCAGAAACAATATTATTATGTGATAGTGCAATCTGGTCTACATATACAAATGAAATAATAGGAAATAATTATTTAAGAGCACCTTCTGACCCTTATCATTGGTCACCAAATGTTCATTTCAGGCATAATGGAGTTGCGAATGTTGCTTTCTGTGATGGTCATGTTGAAGGAATAAAAACAAAATATAATATATATACACGTAATTCTTCATTGGCTGATTTATCTACTGATGATAGTTTATATGACCTTGAATAAAAATGGGGAAGATAATTTTTATAACTGGACATGTGAGAAGTGGTAAAAGTAAGTTTGCAGTTAAAATCGCTAAAGAAGAATTTAAAAATGTTGTTTTTATTGCAACTGGAAAAGAAATTGATGATGAGATGAGAGAAAGGATAAGAAAGCATAAAGAATCAAGACCTGAAAAATGGAAGACAATTGAAGAGGAAATTGATATAGAAAATTTTATAGGGAGGGATAATGATTATATTATAGATTGTTTAACTACATGGATAACAAATTTAATCATAAAGGGATATAAAGAAAAAGATATTATTAGAAAGGTAGAAAAGTTAATTGAAAATATAAAAGATGCAAATTGTTCAGCAATAATTATTTCAAATGAAGTTGGTTGGGGCATAGTCCCTGAAAATAAACTTGCAAGAGATTTTAGAGATATAATCGGGATTGTTCATCAAATTATTGCAGAAAATAGTGATATTTTTTATCTAATGGTTAGTGGTATCCCTTTAAAATTAAAAGGAGACAAATATGGATAAGATTAAAGAAGTTGTGAGTAAGATTGAACCAATTAATGAAAATATAGGAGTTAAAATTCAGGCAAAACTTGATAATTTAACAAAGCCATTGGGGAGTTTAGGAAAACTTGAACAACTTGCGAAAAAGATAGGGATGATAAAAAATACAATTACTCCTAATGTTGAAAATAAATATATCTTTGTTTTTGCTGCTGACCATGGTGTTTGTGAAGAGAAAATTAGTGCGTATCCACAAGAAGTTACACAGCAAATGGTTTATAATTTTTTGAATGGTGGAGCAGGTATAAATGTTTTAGCAAGGCAGATAAATGCAAAAGTTATTGTTATTGATATTGGAGTTAAGAAAAAAATAATTACAGAGAGCAAGAATTTTATTGATAGAAAGATTAATTTTGGAACTAAAAATATGAAGAAAGAGCCAGCAATGACAAAAAAAGAGGCAACAAGTTCAATTGAAGTTGGAATTGAAATTGTTGAAAGTATGAAAGATAAGATAGATATAGTTGGTGTTGGAGATATGGGAATAGGAAATAC
>JAMWCA010000055.1 GCA_023819545.1 Candidatus Omnitrophota bacterium | reverse complement strand
CGCGATCTCTCAGGTATTGCAAAAGAAAAAAGAATGAGTAAAATCGGATATTTTGAACTCTTTGATGGATGTTCAGGAGATATGCTTGCAGGAAGTTTGGTAGATGCTGGACTTGATATAGTATCTTTAAAAAAAGAATTAAAAAAATTACCCATTGAGAATTATAGGATAGAAATAAAAAAAGTAAATAGAAAGACACAGTATGGACATATGCAGGGAGGGTCTCAATTTCTGGTAATTCCAAATGGAAAATGGAATGACGAAACACCCTATAGTTCTATCCTTAAAATAATTGAAAAAAGCTCTTTTTCACCAAAAATAAAAGAAAAAATAATTAAAGTGTTTGATACTCTTGCTGAAGGGGAAAGTATTGTCCATAAAGAAGAAAAAGATAAAATTCATTTTCATCAAGTTGGACAGATTGACGCAATTATTGAAATAACAAGTGTAATTGTTGGAATTGAAATACTTGAAATTGAAGAAGTTTTTTCAAGTCCAGTAGGTATTTCTAATATAGCACCTGCTACAATTGAAATTTTAAAAGGTGTTCCTACAATCCCTAAAAACATTCCATTTGAAATTACAACCCCAACTGGTGCTGCAATTATCAAAAGTATAGCAAATTTTTCACCAATAACTTCAGATTTTTATATATATAGATTTGGATATGGTGCTGGAACGAAAGAATTCCCACCTCCAAATATGGTCAAGTTTATGATAGGAAGAATAGAAAATAAAAAAGATAGTGTTATAATCATAGAGACAAATATTGATGATATAAGTCCTGTTTTTATAGGACATTTGATAGAAAAACTTTATAATAATGGTGCTCTTGATGTCTCTGTTTTTTCTGGAATTGGCAAAAAAAACAGACCTGTTTTTAAATTAGAAGTTATATTGCCAGAAAGTAATTTTAAAAAAATAAGTGAAATTATTTTCAAAGAATCTACAACTATAGGTTTTAGATACAGGAAAGAAAATAGGATAGTTTTAGAAAGAGAAGTGAAAACAATTAAAACTCCTTTTGGAAATGTGAGAGTAAAAACTTCATATATAAATGGTAAAGTAGTAAACGTATCACCTGAATATGAAGATTGTAAAAAAATTTCAGAAAAAAAACAAATTCCACTAAAAAAAATCTATCAAACTGTTTATAAAAATCTGGAAAATAATTTAAAATGATTGTATAATAATTAACCAAATGTTTGTAGGAACTTTAAAATTTGAAGTTATTATTCCTGGAAGTACAAGTTTAAAAGACAAAAGAAGAGTAATCCAGTCAATTCAAAATAAGATTAAGTCAAAATTTAATGTTTCAATAGCAGAAGTTGATTATCAAGATAAATGGCAAAGGGCAGTGATAGGTTTATGTATTGTAAATAGTGAAAAGAAAGAGATTGAAAATATTTGTGAAAAAATAAAAGAAATTATCTTTGATAATGGAGAAATTTTTGTAATTAATGAATTAAAAGAAATTATCTATTTTGGAGCAAAATAAAATGGAGACCAAGTATAATCCAAAAGAAGTAGAAGAAAAAATATATAAAATCTGGGAGGAGAGTGGTTATTTTTATGTTAAAACTAATGATATGAAAGAAAAATATGTAATAGTAATCCCTCCTCCTAATATAACTGGTTTTTTACATATGGGACATGCACTTAACAACACAATTCAAGATATTCTAATAAGATGGAAAAGAATGTCAAATTTTTCTGCATTATGGGTTCCTGGAACAGACCATGCTGGAATTGCAACTCAAAATGTTGTTGAAAAGGAATTACTAAAAAAAGGAATAACAAGAAAACAAATAGGAAGGGAAAAATTTATAGAAGAAGTTTGGAAATGGAAAGAAAAATATGGTTCAAGAATTATATATCAACTTAAAAAACTTGGTGCTTCTTGTGATTGGACAAGAATAAGATTTACAATGGACCAGACACTTTCAAACGCAGTAAAAGAATGTTTTATAAGATTATATAAGAAGGGATTAATTTATAAAGGGAAAAAAATAATAAACTGGTGTCCAAGATGTGAAACTGCTTTATCAGATGAAGAAGTTGAATATATGGATGAACAGAGTCAACTGTTCTATATAAAATATCCCCTTTTAAAAGGTGGATACATTGAAGTAGCAACAACAAGACCTGAAACAATGCTTGGAGATACTGCTGTTGCTGTAAATCCAGAAGATAAACGTTATAAAAATCTTATAGGAGAAAAAGTAAAATTACCTTTTGTTGAAAGAATTATTCCTATAATTGCAGATCAAAAAGTAGATATTGAATTTGGGACAGGTGCAGTAAAAATAACCCCAAGCCATGACCCAAATGATTTTGAAATTGCTCAAAAACATAATTTAGAGTTTGTTTTAATAATGAATGAAGATGGAACTATGAACGAAAATGCAGGAAAATTTAGTAAATTGGATAGATTTGAATGTAGAAAGTTAATAGTTGAAGAATTAAAAAAACTTGGTTTATTATCAAAGATTGAACCTTATATAAATAGAGTTGGACATTGTTATAGATGTGACACAATTATTGAACCATATCTTTCAACTCAATGGTTTGTCAAGATGAAACCTCTTGCAGAACCAGCAATAAAAGTTGCAGAACAAGGTAAATTAAAATTTTATCCTGAAAGATGGAAAAAAGTTTATTTATATTGGCTTTATAATGTTAAGGATTGGTGTATAAGTAGACAAATATGGTGGGGACATAGAATCCCTGTATGGTATTGTAAAAATAATTGCCCTCCAATAGTTGAAAAAGAAGATATAAAAAAATGCCCAAATTGTGGAAGCGAAGAATTAAAAAGGGATGAAGATGTTCTTGATACATGGTTTTCTTCATGGCTTTGGCCTTTTTCTGTCTTCGGTTGGCCTGAAAAAACAAAAGACCTTGAAATATTTTATCCAACAGATACATTAGTAACAGCACAGGAAATTTTGTTTTTTTGGGTTGCAAGAATGGTTATGGCAGGACTTGAATTTATGGGAGAAATTCCATTTGAAAATGTTTATATTCATGGAACTGTTAGAGATTCTACTGGGAAAAAAATGAGTAAATCCCTTGGTAATGTAATAGACCCTGTTGAAATAATTGATAAATATGGAGCAGATAGTTTAAGGTTTAGTTTAATTTCTCTAACTGCTTTTGGACAAGATGTTTTTTTACCTCCTGACTTTTATATAAAAGGAAGAAATTTTACAAACAAAATATGGAATTCAGCACGATATATATTAAAAAGATGTGAGGAGTTAAACTTAAAAAATATCAGTTTTTTAAAAAATAGAGAAGATATTGAATTTCCAGAAAAGTGGATACTTATAAAACTTGATGAAATAGTAGAAAAAACAAATAAATCACTTGAAAAATTCTATTTTAATGAAGGTTTAAATAATCTTTATAGTTTCTACTGGCACGATTTTTGTGATTGGTATATTGAAATTTCAAAAGTTTATAAAGATGTGGATTATATTAAAAATATTGTAATTCCTGTTCTATGCGAAGTTTTAATTGTTTCTTTAAAACTTTTACATCCATTTATTCCTTTTATTACAGAGCAAATCTGGCAAAATTTTAGAAAATATGTTAACCTTGAAAGTGAAAGTATAACAATAAGTAAGTGGCCACAATCTACTAATTATTATGACCAAGAAACATTAAATAAGTTTGAAAGAATAAAAGATATAATAATTACTATAAGAGATGTAAAAACAAGGTTTAAAATCCCGATTGAACAAAATGTAGAATGTTTTTTTTCTGATGAATTAAATCAACTTGAAAAGGATATTATAAAGAAACTTGCAGGAGTTAAAGAAATAAAAAAATTTTATATAGAAAAAGATATTTTTGTGAGGCACCTTGTTTGGGGTGGACTTGGCATATCTTTTAGTGGTATAATAGATATTTCAAAAGAAAAAGAAAAGAGATTAAAAGAAATAGAAAAACTGAAAAAAATACTTTTAAATATTGAAAATAGATTGAAAAACGAAGAGTTTATAAAAAAAGCACCTTGTGAAGTAATTGAAAAAGAAAAGAAAAAAATTGTTGAATTGGAAGAAAAAATAAAAAATTTACAAAAAGATATTGAGTTTATTGAAAGGAGGAGCGAATAATGTATGCAGTTATTGAACTTGGTGGAAAACAAATAAAAGTAAAAGAAGGGTTGAAATTTTCAGTATTAAGGATTAAGGATAAAAAAGTAGGAGAAGAAATTGAATTGAAACCAATATGTTTTTTTGATGGTAATGAAATGATTACTGAAAAAGATAAACTTGAAAATATAAAAGTAATATGTGAAGTATTAGAAGAAAAAAAGGGTAAAAAAATTTATGTATTTAGAAAGACAGCGAAAACTGGATATAGAAGAGGTATTGGCTATAGAGACAGATTAACTGTATTAAAAGTAAAAAGTATTGTTAAAAAGTGAAAAAAATTATTGAGAATTTGCCAGAAACTTTCTTAGGGAAAAAGGGAATATTAGTTATTATAAAAGACAAACCTGCCTATGAAATAGAAGAAGAAATAGAGGAATTAACAGCACTTTCAAAAACTCTTGGAATACAGATAATAGAAAAATTTTATGTCAATTTACAACATATAAATCCAGCAACTTATATAGGAAAGGGGAAATTAGAAGAGATTAAAAATTTTATTCAGAAAACCAAAGTTTCATTCCTTATATTTGAAAAAGACTTATCACCAGTTCAACAAAGAAATATTGAAGAAATTTTGAATTTAAAGGTTATTGATAGAACAGAATTAATACTTTATATTTTTGGAGAACATGCTCATTCTAAAGAAGGAAAAATACAAGTAGAACTTGCACAGTTAAATTATTTGCTTCCAAGATTAACAGGTCATGGAATTGCTTTATCTCGTCTTGGAGGTGGACTTGGAACAAGAGGACCTGGCGAAATGAAACTTGAGGTTTACAAAAGAAGAATAAAAAATAGAATTCATATATTAAAAGAGAAAATAAAGGATATTGAAAAACATAGAGAAGTTTTGAGAAAATCAAGAGAACTTTTCCCAACTGCTTCACTTTTAGGTTATACAAATGTAGGAAAAAGTAGTTTATTAAATGCTTTGAGCAGTTCAAATCTATATGTTGCTGATAAATTATTCTCAACTCTTGACCCTGCAACAAGAGGAGTGTATCTTGGTGATAATAAAATTTGTCTTGTAAGTGATACAGTTGGACTTCTAAAAAATATTCCACATCATTTGATTGAGGCCTTTAAATCAACAATTGAAGAAGTAAAATATTCAGATCTAATAATTTGTGTTTATGATATTTCAAAATCAAATTTAGAAAAACAAAAAGAAACAATAACAGAGGTATTAAAGATTCTTGAAATTGAAAATAAACCCAAAATTGAACTATTTAATAAAATTGACCTTATACCAAAAGAAGAATTGGAAATATTAAAAAACAGATATCCAGAATTTATTTTTGTTTCTGCAGTGACAAAAGAAGGAATTGATGAATTAAAAAAGTATCTTAAGGAGATTCTTTATGGAAGTAAAGTTATCTAAAAAAAATGAAAAAAAAGTAGAAGAAATTGCAAAAATTTTAAAAAATAGAAACACTTTCCTTATAACTTCCCATATTAATATTGATGGTGATGCTATTGGAAGTGAACTTGCCTTATATATCTGTCTTAAAAAATTAAATAAAAAAGTCAAAATTATAAATAATGATAAAACACCTTCAATATTTAAATTTTTACCATTTTCAAAAGTAATCAAAAACTATTCTATGACTGAACAAGAAAACAATTTTGATGTTGGAATTATCTTAGATAGTGGAAGTTTAGACAGAATTGGGAATGTGAAAGAGATAATAAAAAAAATCCCTTTTGTAATCAACATTGACCATCATTTAACAAATTATAATTTTGGAGATATAAATTGGATTAACCCATATTTCTCTTCTTCTGGTGAAATGACATATTTTATATGTGAGAAACTAAACAAAATTGACAGAAATCAGGCAATATGTCTTTACACATCTATAATATATGATACCTGTGGATTTGTCCATCGAGTTAACAAATATACAATGGTTATAGCAAAGAAACTTATAGATAAAAGGATTAATCCTGAAAAAATTGTCCAAAAAATATTTTATGAAAAATCAATTAAAGCAGTCAACCTTTTCAAGTTAGCACTAAATACATTGAAATTTGATAGAAAAAGAAAAATATGCACTATGAAAATCCCTTTGGAATTTTATGAAAAAACAAAGACCAATGAAGAACATACAGAGGGTTTTGTAGATTTTTTAATTTCTATAAAAGGAGTTGAGGTAGGAATCCTTTTTAAAGAAAAGAAAAATGGAATTAAAGTAAGTATGAGAAGTAAAGGGAAGGTAGATGTTGAGCGTATTGCGAAAAAATTTAATGGAGGAGGCCATAGGGAAGCATCTGGTTGCTTTCTTGAAAATAGAAAAATTGAAGAAGCAGAACTATTGATTATTAACGAATTAAAATGGACGGAATAATAAACATTTACAAACCGCGAGGAATAACTTCTTATGATGTAATAAGAATAATTAAGAAAGAGTTTAAATTTAAAGATAAGATAGGGCATGGTGGAACTCTTGATCCAATTGGAGAAGGAGTTTTAATTATATGTATTGGGAATGCGACAAAACTTCTAAATCAATTTCTTAATTTTGATAAGGAATATATTGCTGAAGTTCTTCTTGGATTAAAGACAGATACAGATGATATAGATGGAAACATTATAGAAAAAAGGGAAGTTGGGAATATAAATGAACAAGATATTATTAATGTTGTTAAAAGTTTTGAAGGAGAAATTGAACAGATACCACCTATCGTCTCAGCAATCAAACATAAAGGTGTTCCTCTATACACGTATTACAGAAAAGGAGTAAAAATTCAACCATCTCCAAGGAAGGTCTTTATAAAAAAAATTGAAATAATAAAAATTTCTTTACCTTATCTTGAATTGAAAGTTTTATGTTCAAAAGGGACTTATATAAGGTCTTTATGCAGGGATATCGGTGAAAAACTTGGCTGTGGAGGAACACAAAATAAATTAATAAGAACAAAAGTAGGGATGTTTAAAATTGAAGACAGTGTAAAAATTGAAGATTTAAGGAAATATGGAATAGAAAAATATTTGATATATCCAAGTGAAATTTCAAAAATTCTTTATGGATATTTAAATGGAAAATCTTAAAATTAGTGTTTCTGGCATAAGAGGGATTTATCCTTCTGACTTAAGTTTTGAAATTGTTTATAAATTTGGACTTGCTTATGGCAATTTTTTAAAAGAAAAAAATGTTTATATAGGCAGAGATACAAGAACTTCTGGAGAGATTCTAAAACATATTTTGATTTCTTCTCTTTTGGCTACTGAGAAAAATGTTATAGATTTAGGGATAGCACCAACTCCAGTTGTTCAATTTTTTGTTGAGAAAAACAAAAAAAGAGGGGGAGTAATTATAACAGCAAGTCATAATCCAATTGAATATAATGGTATAAAATTTTTATCTTCAAAAGGAACATTTTTAAATGAAAAAGAGGGGGAAATCCTAATTGAAATATTTAAAAAAGGGAAATTTTCAATCTCAAAAAAATCTGGTGAATTATTTATTGAAAAAGATATATCGGATAAATTCTTTCAAGCAATTTATAAAGAAATAAATATTGAAGGAATAAAAAAAAGTAATTTCAAAATTGCTGTTGATGTATGTCAAGGAGTAGGGGCTTTATATACAAAGGAATTTCTTGAAAAATTAAATTGTAAAGTTGAAATTCTGAATGAGAAACCTTATGGTATTTTTGCTCACAATCCTGAACCAAAAAAAGAAACATTAAAACAGTTGTCAGAATATATAAAAAATAAAAATATGGATATTGGATTTGCTCAAGACCCAGATGGAGATAGATTAGCAATTGTTGACGAAAATGGAAATATTGTTGGAGAAGAAATTGTTCTTGCAATATGCGTTAAAAGTATTCTTGAAAAAACTAAAACACCCATCGTTGTTAATCTTTCAACTTCTATGATTATTGATTATATTGCAGAAAAATTTGGCGTAAATGTCTATAGAACAAAAATAGGAGAAG
>JAMWCA010000054.1 GCA_023819545.1 Candidatus Omnitrophota bacterium | reverse complement strand
AAGTATAGAAAAGAAAAATATTTGCTTAAAAAGGATAGACCAAAAAATATACCTGAAAAAGTAAAATCACTTTTCTTTTCACTTTTAATTCCTTTATAAAAAAATATTCCTGAAAGAAAAGTAAATAGAAAAAGTGGTGTATCATTTGTAATTAAAATACCAAAGATGTGAATTGGTGATAATAAAAATAAAGAAGAGATTAAAAAACTCTTCTCTTTATCTATTTTTTCAAGTAGTTTTAAAATTAAAAAAGCAACAAAACAAGTTGTAAATACAGAAATTAATCTATAAAAAAAGAAATGATGGATTTTCTTCCCAAAAAAAGAAAAAAAATAAATAAGCCACCATATCATCGGAGGATGTTCATAATATCCTACATAAAATTTTTGTCCTGTTGTTATAAAATATGCTTCATCTCCTGTTAAAGGGAAAAAATATGAAAGCAAAAGTTTTAAAATTAAAGTAAAAAATAATATTTTACAAAAGAGAGTAGAGGACTTTATCACTCAACATTCTCCCTGTTTATTTTTATATTTAGTGAGTCAAGATAGTTCTGAAGGATAATTTGTGCTGAGAGTTTATCAATATATTTTTTCCTTTTTTTTCTACTCAAATCTGCTGAAATTAAAAATCTCTCTGCAATTGTAGTTGTAAACCTTTCGTCAAATGGAACAAACTCAACATCTTTAATTTCTTGTTTTAATTTAGAAATAAATGCCATTGTTTTTTCTGTTTGAATACTGAATGAACCATCCATTTTTAGAGGTAGCCCGTATACAATCTTTCCAACATTATAATTTTTAATTATCTCCTTTATTTTATCAATAAAATCTTCTTTTAATTTAATTGTTCCAAGTCCTCTTGCTATTAAATTTTCCTCATCACTAATTGCTACTCCTATATTTTTATCACCAATGTCAATACATAATATTCTCATTTTCAATTAAATATATTATTTCAATTGCCTTTTTAACCTCTCTAACATCATGAACTCTAAATATATTTGCTCCTTTTAAATATGCATAAAGATTTGTAGCTATTGTTGGTTCAAGCCGTTGTTCAACTTCAAGATTCAATAACTTACCTATAAAGGATTTTCTACTTGTTCCTATTAAAATTGGTCTATTGAATTTTTTAAATTTATCAAGATTTTTAAGTATTTCCACATTATCACAAACTCTTTTTCCAAAACCAATTCCAGGGTCAATAACCACTCTTTCAATGTCTATATTATTTTTTTCTAAACTTAACAATTTCTCTTGAAAAAAATCAGATATCTCTTTTATAACATTATCATAGTAAGGATTTATCTGCATATTTTCAGGAGTCCCTTTCATATGCATTAAAACATATCCACAATCAGAATTTTTTATAACATCAAGCAAATTTTTGTCAAGAGAGAAAGCAGAAATATCATTAATAATTTTTGCACCATTTTCAATTGCTTTTTCTGCAACTTTACTTCTGAAAGTATCACAAGATATAGGTATTTTCAATTTTCCACTTAAAACTTTTATAACAGGAATTATCCTCTCAATTTCTTCTTCTTCGCTTATTATTTTACTGCCAGGTCTTGTAGATTGTCCTCCAATATCAATTATATCTGCACCCTGTTTTTCTATTTCAATACCTCTTTCAATTGCTTTATCAAAATCAAAAAATTTACCTCCATCATAAAAAGAATCAGGAGTGACATTTAGAATTCCCATTATAAACGGTTTTTTTATCTCCAAAATATTGTTGTTTATTTTCCAGTTCATAGATTTTTAAGAAGTGCTTTTCTATAATCTTCTGCTTCAAGTTTCTCTATCTTTTCAATTTCTTTTTTTGTAAAACACTTTAATTTGCCACATAGAATTCCTACAAAAATTGATTTTGCCGCTTCTTCAACAATCAAACTTCTTGTATAACTTTCTTTTATTGATTCTCCGACAGCAACAACACCATGATTTTTAAGAAGAACTACATTTACCCTTTTTATTTCGTTACATACTGCTTTTCTTATTTCTTCACCAGCAGGGACAACATAATCAATTATAGGGACTTCTTTTCCAAGTATAGCAACATAATCAGGAAAAAATGGTTTAAATTTGATACCTGCAGAAATTAGACCTAAAGTTATAGGAGGATGTGTATGTATGACTGCTTTAATATCTGGTCTTTCAATATATATGCCAAGATGCATTGATATTTCACAAGTTGGCCTTAAATCTCCAAAAATTTCTCCAGTTTTCAAATTAACTTTAACCCATTGGTCCTCTTTTATTTCATCAAGAAAAAAACCACTTGGAGAAAGATAAACAAAATCACCATCTTTTGCACTTATATTTCCACCAGGACCTGCAACAAGACCTTTTTCAACAATTTTTTTACCAATTTCAGTGAGTTTTTTTCTTATTTCTTCCATATTTATCCCCTTTTTAACTTAAAAAATTTTCTTTTCCCAATTTTTATTATCATACCATTTTTTATTTTAATTTTTTTAAATGGGTCTAAAATAACTTCCTTATCTATTTTAACTGCTTTTTGAATTATAAGACGTTTTCCTTCTGATTTTGAACTAACCATATTTGTTTTATAAATTAAGTCAATTATTTCAATCTCTCCATTTTGGTCAAGAATTTCATCTTTTACCTCAATCTCTGGGATTTCAGTTGGAACTTCTTTTTCTCTAAAAATCTTATTAAACTCAATTTCTGCTTGCTCTGCCTTTTTTTCATCAAAAAATGACTTTACAATTTCTTTCGCAAGAAATGCTTTTGCATCTCTTGGATTTTTTTTAATTAAATTTTTATAGATTTCTGGTTGGATATTTGTAAGAAGAGAAAAATAATCATCCATTATATTATCTGGTATAGACATTATCTTCCCAAACATATCAAAATGAGAAGTATTTATTGGTATATGATTACTATAACTTTTACTCATCTTTAATTTTCCGTCAGTTCCAACAAGTATGGGCATAGTTATAACAACTTGCTTTTCTTGTCCTAAATATGACTGGATTGTTCTTCCAGCAAGAAGGTTAAACTTCTGTTCTGTTGCTCCTAATTCAACATCTGCATTTAAAACATAAGAGTCATAACCTTGCAAAAGTGGGTATAAAAATTCATGTAAAAAAATAGGATTTTTACTTTTATATCTTTCTGTAAAGTCCTCTCTTTCAAGTATTTGTGCAACTGTAAAAATTGATGTCAGTTTTATAATTTGTTCAAGATTTAATTTTGATAGCCAGAAAGAATTATAAACAAACTCTGTTTTTTCTATATCAAGAATTTTGCTTACTTGTTCTTTATATGTTGATAAATTTTTTTGTATTTCTTCTACAGATAAAATTGGCCTTGTTTCTTTTCTCCCTGTTGGGTCTCCTATTCTTGCTGTAAAATCACCAATTAAAAATATAACTTTATGTCCCAAAATTTGAAAGTCCTTAAGTTTTTTTATCGGAACAGTATGACCAAGATGTATTTCTGGTGAAGTTGGGTCAATTCCATATTTAATTCTTAATGGTTTATTTTTCTCAATTGATTCTTTTAACTTTTTTTTCAATTCTTCCTCTTCAATAATCTCAACAGTCCCTCTTTTAATTATTTCTAATTGTTTCTCAATTTCTTTCATCATAATTATAAATTCTACAAAACAACAAAAATTTGGTCAAATTAATAAAATTTTAGGATAGAAGATAAAATAATGGTATGTGTTAATTTTTAATACCGATTTTTTCTAAGTCGTCTTTTAAGCAATTTCCAATCCAAAGTTCAAGTCGTTCTACAAGATAATTTCTCTGGAAATCAATACTTAACTGGTCAAGTTTTTCCATTATATCTTGAGGCAATTTTTTTAAATAATTTTTCACACCAATCACTATCTTCCAAAAATAAAACATGATGGTTTATAAATTCTTCTTTTGATGGAAAGTTTGTCTCGCCTTCTTTTAAATCTTCATATTTAGTTGGAGAAAGGATAAAGGATTCAAGAGACAAATTTTTATCAAGGCGTTTTTCAATATCTTTAATGGTAATCAAATTTTCTTCTTGTTGTGGTTTAAATCCTGCAAAAATTATCTTTTCGTTATTTAAAGTTCTTGTATGTTCAAGTCCATGTGGGTCAATAAAAACGATTGTTTGATATTCCCCCTTTTTTACCCACATAATAAAATCTGGATAAAATCCTGACCATTCTAATTGAAATCCAATTCCACTTTTAGGAAGGTTTCTTAGAAGATATATTTCATAGTTTTTAAACTTCTTTTTATTTAACTTCAAATACTCTCTCAATCCTCTAACAAAATCCTCTTCACTTTTTACCAATCCTTCAGGTGAAATCTTATCTATTTTCTTACTTTTAAGCAACAGTGGGACATAAAGGGAGCCATCAAAATAAATTCTTGGCAAAGTTTCAGTATCCTCTTTTTTAATCAATCCTTTTAAATCTTTCACCAATTTTCTTATTTCATCAATTAATTTTTTATTTTTCTTATTTATTTGCAATATATAACCTTGTCTTCGTTCAGAAATAAATGGTAAAGGTGGATGTTCAACTTTATAAAAGCGTAAATTTTCTGTTTCAAATCTCTTTGCATTTTTTCTGTAAAATAAATCTATATATTTTTTGATGACAAGGAGTGCGATATTTTCCAGATATGTTATGTCCTTATCTTCTTTTATTTCAAAAATTTCAGGAAGTGAAAAGATGGAATACTTATCAGATAAAATAATTTTTTTAAGTGTCTCCTTATCAAATACAAAATTCCAATAATTCCTTTGAACTTTAAATTCTACTATTTCTTTGTATATCCTTTCCCAATCCAATAGATCTATTTTTTCCTTTAGTTTATCCCTTTGGTCTTGGACTACTGACTTTATCTTTTCTGCTTTTATTCCCTCTTCTTTTCTCTCCTTTGCCAGATATATTGATATTTTTGGCAGAAGGTCAACAGTAATGTAGATTCTATCATCAATCTCTAACTTTAAAATCTTCTTTTCTTCAAACTTGTTTTCTGGTTTGGAAAGAGTATAAAGGGTTTCCCATTTTTCCTCATGCTGAAACTGAACAGGTATCTCAATAGTTTCAAACTCCACTTCCTCTTTTCTTATGGCATCTAAAAATTTGTTCAAATAGTCAGCCTTAATCCCATAAATATTGAGTGTCTCTAAAAGTTTAATCTGTAAATTTTCACCGCTTCTTTTTAATGACATTCCTTTCCCTTTTAATCTCACCCCCCTTCCAAATAACTGGATAATCTGTGGTCCTTGTCCTTTCCCTATATTCAAAAGTCCCATTGAGGAAACACGCCAGGTATCCCATCCCTCAATGAACTTCTTTGAACCAATAAGGATATTTATTTTAGAACTTTCTTTTTTAATGTCATCAAAGAGAGAGCCAGAAATTGCGTCCTCTTCAACCAATATTCCTTTTTTCTCAAGTTGTTTTTTGAGTCCAGAGACGTCCCCAATATTTATAACTCCAAAATATTCATTCTCTCCAACCTTTAATCCTATCTCTCCTTCTGCATTTCTTAACACATATGAACCAAAACTTCCCCTTCCACCGAAAATCCTTCTGTAAAGGTCATCAAAATCAATGGGGTTTTTCCTTAAATATTTAAATCTATCCTTAAATACATCTTTACCTTCTTCATCTTTTAAGTTTGTTTTCCCGTTCATTATCTTATTTACCCACCCATTTACCCAATCTTCATCATCTATTACCCTTTTTATAAACTCCACAATCTGAATTACATCGGACTCTTCCTCTTTTCCTGTAACAGTGGTTCCAACAAAAATCCATAGGGGCTTTTCAATGTTATATTCCTTTGCTAATTCCTTATTTTTTTCATAGACAAGAATTTGCTCATAAAAGGATAAAAGATTGGCAACAAACATCCCTTCCTGAAATTCCTGTTCCCATTCCCCTCTTGTAGAGGGGTGTCTGCGTGAGCAGACGGGGTGTTCCCCTCTTGTAGAGGGGTGTCCCGTAGGTCCGGGGTGTTTTACATTCAAAACATTAAAATCTTTGCCATAACCATCAAGATAAAAGTATTTATAAGAATAATCAAAAACGATAGATTTAGCATACTCTTCAAGTATTTCTTCTTCGCTTTCACTCAAAATCTGTCCGAAAGTAGCACTGTATTCAAAAACAAAACCATCCCCTCTCATAGAGGAGTAAGGGGTGTTCCCAGCAAGTTTATTTCTTAACTTTGCCCATTTTTGTTCTTCTGACTTTTTACCCTTATGCCCTTCATCAACAAAAACAAGATCCCTTCCTTCAAAAGTATCAACTGGAAGAGTTACTCCTGCACCCTTTTTCTCTTCCACAAATTTTGTCATCTCTATAACCAGAATTTCATTTTCACTTCTTAACCCTCCATTTAAACTTCCACTGTAAAGATTGCAGGGAATACCACTTTTTTGAAGTTCTTCAAAATGCTGTTTTGAAAGCCCTTCGTTTGGAGTAATTAAGAGAATGTTGTCAGGTGAAAATAATTTGTAATTGAAGAATTGATAATAGTTTATATGCATTATCAATGTCTTTCCAGAACCAGTTGCCATCCAGAAAGCAAGTTTTCGTAAATTGTTCTCTGTAAACTCA
Organism: Candidatus Omnitrophota bacterium; assembly: GCA_023819545.1. Lineage (GTDB taxonomy): Bacteria > Ratteibacteria > UBA8468 > B48-G9 > JAFGKM01 > JAMWDI01. The sequence goes on along the minus strand of JAMWCA010000054.1, from coordinate 1,692 downwards.
CCTAAAATTTGAATATCTTGCTCTTGTTTGTATTCGCTTAAAAACTTGTTTAATTCATATAAAAATTCAAACTTTTTGTTTTTAAGATTATCAAGAACAATCTCTGTAAAAAGCACAGCGAGATATTGAAAGTATTTCAGTGAAACTGGCTCACGCCTAAAGTTTATTTTTTTAACATATGATTGGATGTTTTCATCATACCTCAAAAGAGTATCCTCTGATATTTTAAGATTTTCAATTCCTCGCAGAGCATTAACAAAATAACCTCTTCCATCGCTGTCTACACCCTCACTTTTGTTTTTTAGTTCATTAAGCAAGTGTTTTATATCATTCACTCCAAAAAGTGAGAGCAGATATTTGTTGAGGATAAGATATTTTTCTATCTTCATATGATATCAACCCAGCAAAAATTCTTTTGAAAGTTGTTCATCGGAAATTTTTCTTTCAAGGGGTAAATATAATTGCACAGGGATATCTAATTTTTTTAAATAACTACATAATCTGGGCCCAACAATTCCCCATTCTAACCAACCAAGTCCACAGCCTAATGCTGGTATTGCCAAAGACTTTATCCCTTCTTTTTTGTAATTGCTAATAAGCCATTTTAATCCTTCCTCTATTCCGTTTAAATCAGCCATTTTTCTCCAATCAGTTTTGGTAGGGAAAAATAAAAACCATGTCTGTAAATTTAAATTAGTCAGCCTTTCTGATTCATCTGCCAGAATATAGTCTAAAGATGTTTCGCGTTTATAAAGATAAGGTTTTCCCATTTTAAGGGTTTGATTTTTACACAAATCCTGATATTTGACATATACATCAGGGAATTGATATTTTGCTCTTGAGGCAAGTCCTTTTCCCATTACACCAACAGTATTAACACTTATAGTCAATGTTTGCATTCTTGAAAAAAACATATCCCCTTCAACAAGAGAAAGATTTTCTGTAATTTTAATTTTTCGAGAAGGAAGAAAGAACAATTCTGGTTCAGGAATAATAGGTATGTTTACACCTATTTGGGACTGCAATTTTTTTAATGACTCGTAGCTAGGAACATATATTTCGCTAATATAATCGCTAGGAACCTTATCAGGCACCAAAAACTCTGCCATTAACTCTCTTTTAGAACCATCTTCAAATGCCCACCATTCTCTGTCAACTTTTTCTCTAATATTTTTAATCTCCTTTTTCGCCTCTTTCTTAGATAAAATTTGAGTATTTTGACTTACTGCATTACCTGTAGTAACAAGTATGTCATCTCTATCTAATATACTACTTTTTAACCCTATGATTGCAATATCTTCTTTTTTTACTTCACTAAGAAAAAGTACTCGATAAAGCATTGCATTTCTTGGTTGAAAATATAGATTGGCAAAATCCCATAAATTTCTACCATCGGCCACATCTCTATTTTTTCTATTTGAAACTATATCAGCATCATATATAGGAGTAAATTGTATTTTCTCTTCTTCTACTCGTCTATGGCATAAAATACCTCTTTCCAAAATTGAAGGAATATTATCTATGTGAGTTATATAATAAAGTCCTCTTAATTTTAACATTTCAAGCCTCCATCAAACTTTTAAACTCTGACTCAATATATCTTACTTCCCAAGTTTTTGGAGTTAGAACACTCTGGCCATTTATATAAACGATATGGGGTGCCCAACCTTCAAGTTCCTTTATGATAAACTC